>NZ_BAAAKJ010000578.1:0-862 GCF_039527695.1 Kitasatospora putterlickiae | reverse complement strand
CGCAGCGCTGCTGCTGCACCGCGGCACGGCGGTGCGGCAGCAGGACAACCAGTGCAGCAGCCCTGCTGCCTGTGGGCCAGGTTTCGCCCCGCCCCGGGTAGCGAGGCGTAATGCGGTCGGTGCGTCGGGCCCGGCGGTTACGATCCCGGGCATGGACAGCGCCCCGCCGACCGCCGCCACCGACCGACCGGCCACCAGCGCGGAACCGGCCCGGCTGTGCGCCCGGAAGGGCTGCTCGAACCCGGCGCTCAAGGGCCCCACCGGTCGGCCGCGGACCTACTGCTCGCGGTCCTGCCGCAGCAAAGGTCGACCGCGCCAAGGCCAGGGCCCGCGACGAAGCAGCACAAGCAGCAGGCGCCGCTGCACCCCGCCCGGCCGCTGTATCGCCCACCGCTGCACCCGACCCCGCCGCTGCATCGCCCAGTGCAGCACCTGCTGCTTCTGCTGCACCGGCGGCCGCCATCGGGGCCGACGACGTCCTGGCCCGCTGGGGCGAGGACGGCCGACACCTCCTCGGCGTCGCGGAGGCGATGCGCCGCCGGCTGACGCGCTTCCTGGAGGAGAGCGCCGCCGGCGATCCGGCCGCCGCGTTCGCGGAGCTGGCGAAGGTTCTGCCCGTCTACGGCACCCGCGCCTACATGGCCGCGCAGGAGATCCGGGACAAGGCCCGCTGGCCGCACCTGGACGAGCACGAGCGCCTCATGGCCCGCTCGCGCGAGCGGATCGACCGCTGGGACCACGACGAGGACCCGGACGACGACGCCGTCCCCGGGGAGACAAACGCCCCGCGAGGCGAAACCCCGACCACCCCCGCCCCGGTCGAGCAGCCGCCGGCCCCCGCCCCCGCCCCCGTTCCCGCCCC
>NZ_BAAAKJ010000577.1:0-728 GCF_039527695.1 Kitasatospora putterlickiae | reverse complement strand
GAGCGCCTGGTGCCGGACGAGTTGTGGGAGCTGTTCCAGTTGGTTGTGCCCGAGGCGCCAACCCGGCCGCAGGGCGGTGGCCGGCGCCGGTACGGGGACCGGGAGGTGCTGGCGGCGATCGTCTTCGTCGCCACGTCGGGGTGCACGTGGGCCTAGCTGCCGCCCTGTTTCGGCCCGTCCGGACCGACCGCCCACCGGCGTTTCACCGAGTGGAGCAGGGCCAGGGTGTGGGCCAAGCTCCACCGGGTCATCCTGGACGAACTCGGCACGCTCGGCGAGCTGGACTGGTCGCGGTGCGCGGTCGACTCGGTGAACATGCGCGCCCTGAAAAAGGGGAGCTGACAGGTCCGAATCCTGTCGATCGGGGCAAGTACGGGTCGAAGATCCACCTGCTCACCGAACGTACCGGTTTACCCCTGTCACTCGCGATCTCCGGGGCCAACGTCCACGACAGCCAGGCCCTGATCCCGCTTGTCGACGCCATCCCACCGATCCGCTCACGGCGCGGCCCGAGACGACGCAGACCCGGCAAGCTGCACGGCGACAAAGCCTACGACCACCGCTTCATCCGCTCCTACCTGCGCCGCAGGCAGATCCCCGCGCGCATCGCCCGCCGCGGGATCGAAGCCTCCAACCGCTTGGGCCGACACCGCTGGGTGATCGAACGCACCGTCGCCTGGCTCGGCGGCTTCCGCCGACTCCACCGCCGCTACGAGCGCAAGGCCGAT
>NZ_BAAAKJ010000576.1:0-744 GCF_039527695.1 Kitasatospora putterlickiae | reverse complement strand
GTGAAGTCCGCGACCCAGGTCCGGTTCGGCGCCGGGGCCACGAAGTCGCGCTCGACCAGGTCGGGCGCTCGCGCGGCGGTTGGATCCGGCACGGTGGTGACGACCTTCCTCCCGCGCACGGCCCCGGTGATGCCGAGCTCGCGCATCAGGCGCTCGACGGTGCAGCGGGCCGCGGCGTGGCCCTGCCGCCCCAGCTCGCGCCAGACCTTCCGGGCTCCGTAGACACGGTAGTTGGCCTCGTGTACCTCGGTGATCAGCCGCTTCAGTTCGGCATCGCGGACCTGCCGCGCCGACGGTGACGCCTGTCGATGCTTGTGGGCGTAGTAGGTGGAGGGGGCGATGCTGCACTCGTGCATGGCCAGCACGCGGCAGATCGGCTCGACGCCGCCGAAGCGGTCCCGGTGCTCGTCGATGAACGCTACGAGCGCAGATGTGGCCGGTCGAGCTCGGCCGCGAAGAAACTTGCCGCGGCCTTGAGGATCTCGTTCGCCCTCTTCAGCTCGGCGACCTCCTTCTTCAAAGCCTTGACCTGCGCGGACTCCTCGCTGGTCGTCCCCGGGCGCTGCCCGGAGTCGATCTGGTCCCGCCGGACCCACTGCCGCACGGTCTCGGCCGATCCGATGCCGAGCTTGGACGCGACGGCCTTCATCGCGGCCCACTCGGTGTCGTAGTCCGGACGGACCTCCGCGACCATGCGCACCGCACGACGCCGCAGCTCAGTGGGATAGGGGGAGGGACGTGCCA
>NZ_BAAAKJ010000575.1:0-775 GCF_039527695.1 Kitasatospora putterlickiae | reverse complement strand
CGGAGCTGCCGTAGAAGAGGGCTGTCACTCCAAGACATCCTCACCACGGGAGCTCCGCTGTTGGAACAGGTTGCCATAGCGCGGACGGCCGGGGTAGCTGCAGGCGCGTTCGCGCCCGGCCATATCGGCGAGTTGACCCGGATCGTGCCCTTCGAGATGGTCGATGAGGTACTGGCCGAGACGAAGACCGTGCAACGGCGGGTCCGGCTGGTGCCGGCGCGGGTCACCGTGTACCTGCTGCTGGCCGGGGCGCTGTTCGCCGAGCTGGGCTACCGGCAGGTCTTCGACCGGATGTGCTCAGGTCTGGCGGGCCTGGCGCCCGCCAGACCCAGCGCCAGCGCGTTGCGGCAGGCCCGCCAGCGTCTGGGGCCGGCACCGTTGAAGGCACTGTTCGACCTGGTTCGTGGCCCGGGAGCCACGACCGCGACCCAGGCCCGATGGCACGGGCTGTGGGTGGTGGCGGTCGACGGCACGCTGCTGCCGGTCCCGGACACCCCGGACAACCTCGCGGTGTTCGCCAAGCAGCGATGCAACAACGGGGCCGGAGGCTACCCGCAGGTCCGGCTGACCGCCCTGGTGGCCTGCGGCACCAGGGCGGTGATCGGGGCGGTCTTCGGCCCGGCCACCATCGGAGAGCTGGAATACGCGAGCCGGCTGACGGGCGATCTGCGCGCTGGGATGCTGCTGCTGGGCGACCGGAACTTCGCCGCCGCCGGTCTGCTGAACCGCCTGGCCGCCACCGGCGCGCATCTGCTGGTGCGGTGCAAGTCCGCAC
>NZ_BAAAKJ010000574.1:0-511 GCF_039527695.1 Kitasatospora putterlickiae | reverse complement strand
GCGCTGTCGCGGCGTCGGGCGTCGAGGGTGATGACGGGGGTGTCGCTGCCGAGTTGGAGTGCTTCGCGGACTTCGTCGGCGGTGTGGGGCTGGTGTCCGTCGAAGCCGTTGAGGGCGACGACGAAGGGGAGTCCGCTGTTCTCGAAGTAGTCGAGGGCGGGGAAGCAGTCGGCGAGGCGGCGGGTGTCGACGAGGACGACGGCGCCGATGGCTCCGCGGACGAGGTCGTCCCACATGAACCAGAAGCGGTCCTGTCCGGGGGTGCCGAACAGGTAGAGGATGAGGTCTTCGTCGAGGGTGATGCGGCCGAAGTCCATGGCGACGGTGGTGGTGGTCTTGCCGGAGACGTGGCTGAGGTCGTCGATGCCGGCGGAGGCCGAGGTCATGACGGCTTCGGTGCGCAGGGGGTTGATCTCGGAGACGGCGCCGACGAGCGTGGTCTTGCCGACGCCGAAGCCGCCCGCGACGACGATCTTCGCGGAGGTGGTGGCGCGGGTGGGGGCGGCCGCGT
>NZ_BAAAKJ010000573.1:0-506 GCF_039527695.1 Kitasatospora putterlickiae | reverse complement strand
AGTCCAGAGATCGGTTGTGACGCCAGACCTGGACTCCCTCGCGACCGCACTTTACGTGAAGACCGACGACCTGCTGAAGGAATCGCCGCAACTGGCCCCGCGGCGTCCCGAGATCGGCATCAAGCCGCGGCTCAGCGATGCCGAGCTGGTCACCCTCGCCGTGATGCAGGCACTGCTCGGCTTCACCTCCGAACGCCGCTGGATCCGCCACGCCTCATCCCACCTGCGGCACCTGTTTCCCTACCTGCCCGGGCAGTCGGGCTACAACAGGCGCCTGCGCAAGGCCGCCGACCTGATCGCACGGGTCAACCGCCTCCTCGCCCGCGACACCTCGCTGTGGACCGACACGGTGTGGGTCGTCGACTCCACACCGGTGGAATGCGGGCGCTCCCGCGAGACGGCCAAACGCTCCGACCTGGCCGGATGGGCCGAGTACGGCTACTGCGCCAGCCACTCCCGGTTCTTCTGGGGCCTGCGCCTGCACCTGCTGTGCACCCTGCACGGCC
>NZ_BAAAKJ010000572.1:0-5387 GCF_039527695.1 Kitasatospora putterlickiae | reverse complement strand
CCTTGGCGGTGGTCTCCAGGTCGAGGGTGGAGCCGATGTGGGCGCTGGCCTCGTTGAGCAGTGCGAGGTTGCGGCGGACGCCGTCGGCCTCGCGTTCGGCGACGTGCCGGCTGGTGACGTCGGAGACCTGTCCGGCGACGCCGATGGGCTGGCCGGCCGCGCCGTTGAGGCGGTAGAGCGAGACGGCCCAAAGCCGGTTGGGGACGGCGGCGTGGAAGCGCAGGTCGAAGACGGGTTCGCCGCTGGCGAGGACCTTGCGCAGGGCGGCGGTGAGCCGGTCGGCCTCGGTTTCAGGGAAGATGTCGTGCGGGGTGAGGCCCTCCAGGTCGGTGGGGGCGAGGGCCATCCCGGAGGCGAAGGCGTTGTTGACGCGCTGGAGGCGGAGCCGGTTGTCGAAGAGGATGAAGCCGGTCGGGGTCTGGCCGAAGACCGCCTCCGAAGCGGCCAGTTCCGCCAGCGTCAGGTTGGGCTCACCCAGGCCGACGATGGTTTCGGCGGCGCCGGATTCCGCTTCCGGTATCCGGTTGTCCGCGTTGTCCGGCGCGGGGACGGACAACGCGGACAACATGTCATCGGCGGGTTCGAGTCCAAGATTCTCGCGTGCCTCCTGTGTGAGCTGCTCGTTCTCGTCGTTGACGGCGCTTGCTGTTGCCAGCGCCCTGGCAATGTCGTCGAGCTCGGGATCCTGCGTGGCAGGGATCGGGTCCCACCGAGTGGGCTCCGATGGCGTGGGCAGGCTCGCGTCTTGCGGTTCCCCACGCAGTCGGTCAAGTTTGTGCTGCAGGGCGTCGGCGCGTCGAAGGGCAACATCCTTGAGCTGGAGGGCTTCCTGCTGTTCGATCTCAGCGCGTGCTCGTTCCTCACGTGCCTTCTCCAGCAGGTTGGATGTGGTGGCGAGCTTGCGATGAACGTCTTCCTGTGTGGGGAGGTTCGATGCGCTGAAGCGAAGCCGGTCCGACTCCCGCTGCAGTTCGCGGTACTTCTCGTTCAGATGGTTCACCATGTGTAACAACATCAAGACCAGTTGATTGCTCTGAGCTAGTGCCTGATTGCTTCTAAGCAGCGCATCCTGGGCTTGCATCAATTTGTTCTGTACGTCGATGGTGTGTTGCTGGTTGCGCACGAGCAGGGCGTGGGAACTGTCGGACGTGGCAGAGCCGGTAGGGGTCTGGGCGTCCTCGACCTGCTTCAATACCGCGAGGGCCTGCTTTAGACGTCGGGCCTGTACCTGCTCGTTTGGTGTGCACACCTCGACGATTGCGCCGACGAAGTCCCGATCGAGAGCCTTCCCTCTCAGACGCTCACCAATTGCGCTCCGCCGTGGCGCAGGCCGACCGCCGAACTGCTCGGGCGTGAAGGAATGTGCAATCGCGTCCAACGTCAGCCCGGACTCGTTCACCCATGCCTGCAGTAGCGCGACCAAGGCAGCTGTGTTGGGATCGAGACCGGGCAGCGGCGCGCGCCTCCTCCCGCCAGCGTTCCGCAGCCGCTCCGCTGTAGCTGGAGTCTTCTCGTTCATGGAGTCCGTTTCGTCTTGTCCGTCGTTGTCCGTCGGACAAGCGGACGGGCTGGCTACTGGTCCTGGCCCTGAGGCATCGTCGGAATCCGCGCCGCTGGTCGTCAGCGGCATCGGGCGGCCGACGACCTCTGGCTGAAAGGCGGCCCGACTGTTGAACACCCAGATTGGGGAATTCTTGATGTTCGATCAGATCCCGGTGGTTCACCTTCTGCAGGGCCGGCCTGCCTTTCTGGCCATTGTGGTGACCGGCGTGCTACTGATCTGCAGCGCACATGCCCCCCTGTGGCTGTGAGTGATCCGGTGGTGGCATAGGAACTCTACGCGGACTGGAGCCACTGATGCACAGTCCTACGGAGACTCCGGCGGCACCAGTTGCTGCAATAAGCGGTTCGCGAGGACCTGAGAACTAAGTCGTGACAGCCAGGCATGAGCGCCTATCGGTGAGGGAGCGAAGACCGAGGTGGGCAAGGTGGTATCGCGTGGCGGGGGCAACAGTGAGGCACGGTGGCGTCGCGGTCGGCGAGGTGAACGTACGGTCTGCACAGGGGCCCTGGGATGGCGGGACCCGGGACAGATGGCCGGTGCCGTCCTGGCCGCTGCAGGGGCGGGTCTTCTGGTTGAAGTAGTGCGAACCTTGATTACCCACCTGGAGGTCAGCTGGCATTAGGGCTAAGGTCACGGCTTCCAGGGGATCGGCGTCGCAGACGCCGATCCCCATCTTGCATGCGCGAGTACCAGCAGCACCCGGGTCTGCCTACGCCCACTCGACGCCGTGCTCGGCGAGCTGCGTGAGCTGCCCGGGTGTGAGCTTGGTCCGGCGGGCTTTCTGGTTGTTGAGCCAGGTGCCCAGGGCGAAGTGGGACACGACCACCTGGTCTTCACCTTCGGGGCCGGCTTCCACGGTCTCGACCGGTTCCTTGTGTGGGCGGGGGACCCGGGGGTGCCGTTCCCGCTCGACGAACTGGGCGAGCGCGGCCAGGCCCTGGGCGAACCGGTCCGCGCGGGACAGCTTCGGCTTCGCCTCGGCGGCGGCCTTCGCGGCCACCAGCTCGGGGTCGGCCTCGATGCCGATCGCCGACAGCAGGTCCCGCTGGTCCTCCTCCAGGTCCGGCCAGCCGGCCCGCTGCGCCTGCACCCAGCGGCCGAGCTGCTCGCCCTCGTAGACGGTGTCCAGGGGCAGGGAGGTCCAGTCGACCTGGCCGTCGGTGTCGAGCCACCACATCCGGGCGGTGGCGTAGGCGCGCTGCCAGGTCACCGGCCAGGTGGGGCACCACCACGGGTCGATCTCCTCCAGCGCCCGCCGCCGCTCCGGCGCCAGCGCCCCCGGCTCCCCGGCCGGGACCTGCGCCGCGGCCCGCAACTCGGAGAGCCACGTGCCGATGGCGTAGCCGCCGACCGAGGCCCGCGCCGGCGCCGCCAGGCTCCCGCCGTGGCCCTTCGCCCACACCCGCGCCCAGTCCAACCCGGCCTCGAAGCGGGCGTCGCTCACGGACCAGATCATGCCGAGCGCGTCCAGCATCTCCACCCGGTATGGCGCCAGCTCACCATTCGCATTCTCGCCACGCCGGTCCGACAGCCACTTTCCCAGCGGGTAATTCCCGTTTTCCCCGACCAGCGCGGAATAGGGGACGTCAAGCCCGCCGGTCTCCTCGAACCACCGCCGCGCGTGACCGATCCCCTCACGCCACAACTGCGTCTCACCGACCAGCACCCTGGAGGCGATGAACAGGGCGAGCACGTTCTCGTCCACCGGAGCCTGGAACCGCACCGGCAGCGTGAACGCCGACCCGCCACCCGCACCGACCATGCTCTCACCAGGGCCGGAAGCAGCCTCAGCGCTGTGCCCCTTGGTCCGCTTGCCGGACCTCTGCGGCACCGCGAGGGCCTCGACCACCTTGGCGTCGTGGCTCCGCAAAGCGGTCAGGATTTTGACCAGCGGGCCGTAGGAGTCCGACTCCAGAATGTCTCCGGGTTCCTCGCCGGGCTTGAGGAAGACCGGCACGATGAGGCTGGCGGTCTTTCCCTCCCCGGGCTGCATGCGCAGGGCCCGGCCGATGGCCTGGACGATATCCACCATGCTGCCCCTGCCCTGCAGAAGAACCGAGTCCGCATTCGGGATATCGACACCCTCGCCCAGGACCTTGCACTGGGACACGATCCGATGCTTCAGGCCGTCGTCCTCCTCGCCCTTCCCGAAGTCCCCGATGACCTCCTTGCGGAAATCCACCTCGTGCTCACCGGAGAGCCACTGAGCCCAGAACTCCGGCGGGTATTTCTGCGGGTTCTCGAAATGCAGCTTCTCGACCGTCTGGTTCAGCGTCTCGGAGAAGTAGCGGGCCTCGATCGTGCGGCTGTGGAAGGTGATGCACCGCTCCAGCCCCCGCTCGACCACGGTCTTGACCAGCCCGGCCTGGATCGCCGCGATCCGCGCGGCCGGCACCTCGTCCTCGCTCCCGTCCTCCGCCTCACCGACCCCCGGACCCCACGGCACGCCCTGCGCCTCGGCCGCGGCCCGGTCACCGAGCGGGTCCCGCAGCTCCAGGACCACGATCTCGAACGGCGCCAGCAACTTCCTGTCGATCGCCTCCGCCAGGCCCAGGGAGTACACGTGCGGCCCGAAGACACGCTGGTCGTCCATCGACACTGCCAACTCCTCCGGCAGCGGCTGGTAGGCCCCCTCACGGCCCTTCACCGGGCGCTTGGGCGGCGCCCAGATCCGGGGGGTCGCCGTCATGTAGAGCCGGCGCTCCGCCGGGATCGCGCCCTGGTCGTGCACCACGGTCCAGGTCTTCTCGACACTGCCCGAGGAGCGGTGCGCCTCGTCGCAGACCATCAGCCCGAGCGGGGGCAGCACCTCGCCCTGGCGCTCGGCCCAGTACTCGTAGGCGTCCTTCACCGCCCCGACCGAGGTGTAGGTGGCGAACAGGGTGGTCGGCCGGCAGTGCCTCGCGGCGTGCTCCAGCCACCTGCCGATCATCAGCGGACTGGTGCTCGCCATCACCCCGAACGGCAACTCCCTGTCGACCAGCGAGCAGATGGCGTGCATGTCCCCGGAACGCCCGGCCACCCGCCAGGCGCCGACCATCTGCACCAGCAGGTCCAGGGTCGGAACGACCACCAGGACCACGCCGCGGGGCACCAGCTTCTGGCTGGCCGCCGCCCCGACGTACGACTTCCCGGAGCCGGTAGCCATCTGCACCGTCACCCGAAGCCCGTTCGGCACCGCCTGCCCCGGACGGGGCGTCAGGCCCCGCACGATGGCCTCCAGCGCCTCCTCCTGGTGCCCGCGCAGCGAGATGCCGGCGGCCAACTGAGCGGCCTTCAGGCCAGGCTGTACGACGTTCACGAAGACGTGTCTCCCCTCACCCATTCCCGGACCCACACCAGGGATCACACGGGAAATGCTGACAGTGCCCTACTGATACATTCGAAGGACCGTCCCGAGAATCGGGGCGACCGGAAAAGCGCGCGACAGAAGCGACTATCCGGCAGGATATCAGTCCCCGGTCGCGAATTCCCGCGAACACCCGAAGAACATGGGGCCGGACCCCGCTCACGGCAGGAACACCTGACGCCCTGAGATTGATACACTGGAGACCGTTGCTCACCCTCCGAGGGTAGCGCACCCCGACCCGCCGCGAGGCCGAAACAGAGGTCTAGACCGTGGACTAGACCAATCTGGCGGGAGTGAAGCCGACCCGCACGCGCCCGCGGCGCGCCACCCTTTCCCCAGTCAGCCTGTCGTAAAGTCAGCAAAAAGCCGAGTTCAAGCCGATGATCCCACCTCAGCCACTGGGCCTCACGGAGCGAAGCGGAGTGAGGCCGGCCAAGGCGCGAAGCGCCGGGCCCAACCCCGCGGGGGGCCGGG
>NZ_BAAAKJ010000571.1:0-1107 GCF_039527695.1 Kitasatospora putterlickiae | reverse complement strand
GGAGGATACGAGATTCGAACTCGTGAGGGGTTGCCCCCAACACGCTTTCCAAATGTTCGTCCGGCAGTCCGGGGACGGTCGCAGGTGTCCTGACCTGCGCTCAAATGATGTGCCGGACGGGCGCTGAACGCGACCGGACAGGGGTGAATGCAACCAGAACTGCAACCACGACTGGCCGCGGTCCGCGACGGGGACGGGCAACCCCGTTGCTGTTCTGACCGCACCTTGGTAGCTTCGCAGGGCTATGCAGGCTCGGGCTCAAGTGCTGGGCGTGACGGCGACCCGCTTGGTTGACCACGCGAACGGGCACGTAGCTCGGGCGACACGTCGGTACGCGGGATCCTCTCTTGCCCGCGGCGGTGGCGTTGACGCACACGTGCGTTGTGCTGCCGTCTCTGAGATGTGAAGCGAGCCAAAGATGGTCCATTCGTTCATCGCACATGCAAGCCCGGGGCGATGCAGGGTATTTGCCCTCGTCAAAGACCCTGATGACCGGTTGGAGGTGGTCACCACGCTCGGGGCCGGCGACCTCCATCTGAGCGACGAGCTCATCAGGGCGCTCAACGACTTCCTGTCCGACCGGGACGACGTGATCCTTCAGACTGTGCTGGACCGTGCCCCGAACCCGGTGCGTATGGCCGTGCAGCACTACCTCAAGGACAAGTGCGCACCTGAGGCAGGCACATTCACCGAATACGGGCCGATCGACATCGTCCGCCATGCCGTCTACTTCAGCAGGATCGACGATGAACTCGAGGACTACCTTGAGGGCGCCTACATGATCGGGCTCGGCATCCGCATGTCGAACAAGCGCGGTACGGATGGCGATGTCGATTGGGTGGTCCAGCTGCTCAGCGATGAGGTCTCCGTGCCGGCCAGCGCTGAGCCGCGTTCGTGGGAGCTTCCGGCAGAGGCGAAGCTTCTGAGCACCTGGACCAGCAAGCAGTTGCTTGACGGCCACGGGCCAGTCCACGGCGCGCTCAAGGCAGCGGCGACCGCAAGCGCGGAGGGACACTGGGTCAGGGTCCACAGCCTTCTTCACAGCGACCGCGACGAAAACTTCGGAGGAAGCGGGACCTCGGAGTTCGTAGTTGACGTCTTTGACGC
>NZ_BAAAKJ010000570.1:0-5197 GCF_039527695.1 Kitasatospora putterlickiae | reverse complement strand
TTAGAGCTTGCGAAGTCCACTGAGGACCCTTTCGAGCAGCGTGACGTCGGGCTGGTTTCCGGATTCCCCGCCGGAAGCGGGCTGGTGGATGGCGACCAGGCCGGCCTCGGCCAGGTCGGCCACGAGGATGCGGGCCACTCCCAGCGGAAGGGAGAGCAGCGCCGAGACCTCGGCAACGGACTTGACCTCGGTGCACAGCGTGCAGATCCGCTGGTGCTCGGGGAGCAGGGTGGCCAGGCGCTGCGGGTCCACGTTGGCCGAGACGAGCGCCTCCAGGGCGAGCTCGTAGCGGGGCCGGGTGCGGCCGCCGGTCATCGCGAACGGGCGGATCAGCGGTCCGGAGTCGACCTCGTCCTCGAAGTCGTCGCCCGCTCCGGGGTCCTGGACCGGCCCGTGGTGGCCGGGCTGTCCGGCCGGCTGCCCGACGGCCGGGCCGCGGCCGGGCTGGTGTCCGAGCGTGCCGTCCTGGTAGCCGGACGGGGGAGCGTCGTAGGAGGGCCGGGGCTGGGCGTACTGGTCGTACTGCCCCGGCGCGTACGGCTGGCCGTACTGCTGGCCGTACTGGCCGTGGAGCGGCTGGCCGTACTGTTGACCGTGGCCGACGACGCCGGGTGCTCCGAAGGCGTCATGGCCTGCGCCAGGGTACGGAACGCCGTACTGGCCGCTGCGGTCGTCGGGCGGTGTCACGGTTCCTCTCCTCACAGGGTGCGGCGGTGCGGTGCGAGCTCTGGCACGGGTCCGGAGCCGGTGGTGCGAAGGCCGTACAACGTCCGAACCCGAGCCCGCCGAAGCGGGCCCGGGACGAACGCGGAGGTGCTTCGAATACCTGGACGGTATCCGACGGACCGTCAGTGCAGGAGACTGCCCTGGAGTTCTGCGCGGAGTGCGGGGGTGAGGACGGCGCCGGCGCGGTCGACGAGCAGGGCCATCTCGTATCCGACGAGGCCGATGTCGGAGTCGGGGGAGGCCAGGACGGCGAGCGCGGAGCCGTCGCTGATGGCCATGAGGAAGAGGAAGCCGCGTTCCATCTCGACGACGGTCTGGTTGACCTCGCCGCCCTCGAAGATCCGGCTGGCGCCGGTGGTGAGGGAGGTGAGGCCGGAGGCGACGGCGGCGAGCTGGTCGGCGCGGTCGCGGGGGAAGCCCTCGGACATGCACAGCAGGAGGCCGTCCGCGGAGACCACCACCGTGTGCGACACCCCGGGGGTGTTGTCCACGAAATTGGTGATCAGCCAGTTCAGGTTCTGTGCGGCCTGGCTCATCTGACTCAACTCAACGCTCCTGGTGGTTCGAGCCGCCGAAGAGATCGGTGCTGCGATTCTGCTGTCCGTTGCCGGACGGGTCTACCTGATCGGGGTCGATCCGGAAGCTTCCGGTGGTACCGGCACTGCGGCCCTGCTCGACGCCGCGGCGCAGGTTGGTGAGCCGGCCGCGGACCTCCTCGGGCGCGCGGGAGACCTGCGGGCCGTCCTGCGGAGTGGGCTTGGCGTTGCCGGCCACCAGGTTCTGCTTGGGCACGCGCCGGGGCAGGCCGGCCGAAGTGGTGCCGCTGGAGGAGGGTTCGCGGAGCTTCTCGGCGCGCTGCCAGTCGTTGTCGTTGGGCGACTGCCAGGCGGCGGTGCCGGCGGCGGTCGGGCCGGTGGGCCCGTAGCCGCCGAGGGCGGACACGTCGTGGCCGCGCGGTTCGGCCGGAACGGAGGAGGTGTCCTTGGCGCCGGTGAACCAGTTCGGGCTCTCGCCGTCACCGTCGACGTCCTGCTGGCCGGCCGTGAAGCCGCCGGCCAGCTGCTGGCCGGGACGGCGCTGCGGCAGTCCGGACGGCAGGGTGGCGGGTGCGGCGCCGGCGGCCGGGAGGGCGGGCTGCTCGGGGGCGTACGGGTGGCCGGCCGGGGCCTCGTCGGCCTGGTGGCCGTACTGGTCGTCGGCGTAGCCGGGCTGGTCGTAGCCGGTCTGCCGCCCGTACTCGTCCTGCTGCCCGTAGTCGTCCTGGTGGCCGTACTCGTCGTAGCCCTGCTGCGGGTACTGGCCGTAGCCGTCCTGCTGGTAGCCCTCGGCGTCGTAGCCGACGCCCTGGCCGTACTCGTCCCGCTGCCCGTAGCCGCCGCCCTGCTGCCCGTACTGGTCGTCGGCGTAGCCGGACCGCTCGTAGCCCTGCTGCGGGTACTGGCCGTCCTGGGCGTAGGCCTCGTCGTTGCGGCGGCCGTAGGCCGGGTAGTCGTCCTCGACCTCGACCTCGGCGTCCAGCACCGGCGGCGGGGCGTCGTGCGGGCCGGACTCCAGCGCGGCGCGGCGGACCTGGTCCAGGCGCTGCGAGCGCTGGACCGCCTCCAGGGCCGGGCTGAACCCGCTGGAACCGGAGTTGCCGATGCCGGTGAGGTGGTCGTCGAAGCCGAGCTCGGCGGCGCTGCGGGCCGGCTCCCGGTCGGCGCCCCACGCGGCGGACGGCTCCTGGTCGGCGAAGATCCGGGAGACGGTGAACTGCTCCTCGGGCTCCGGCTCCGCGGCCATCTGGGTCACGAACGGCGGCAGCATGACCAGCGAGGTGGTGCCGGCCGACTCGCCGGACGGGCGGAGCTGGACGCGGATGTCGTGCCGCTGGGAGAGCCGGCCGACCACGAAGAGGCCCATGCGGCGGGAGATGGTGGCGTCGACCGTGGGCGGCTCGGCCAGCTTCTCGTTGATCTCCGCGAAGTCCTCGGCGGTGAGGCCGATGCCCTTGTCGTGGATCTCGACGAGCACCCGGCCGTCCGGCAGGCGGGTCGCGTTGACCAGCACCCGGGTCTGCGGGCTGGAGAAGGTGGTGGCGTTCTCCAGCAGCTCGGCGAGCAGGTGGACGAGGTCGGTCACGGCGGCGCCGACGACCTCGGCCTCGGGGATGCCGGAGAGCTCGACGCGCTCGTACTGCTCCACCTCGGACGCGGCGGCGCGGAGCACGTCGACCAGCGGGACCGGGGTGTTCCAGCGCCGGCCGGCCTCCTCGCCCGCGAGGACGAGCAGGTTCTCGCCGTTGCGGCGCATGCGGGTGGCGAGGTGGTCCAGCTTGAAGAGGTTCTCCAGTTGGTCCGGGTCGGCCTCGTTGTTCTCCAGGTCCGTGATCAGCGCCAGCTGGCGCTGGATGAGGCTCTGGCTGCGGCGCGACAGGTTGGTGAAGATCGCGTTGACGTTGCCTCGCAGCAGCGCCTGCTCGGCGGCGAGCGCGACCGCCTGCCGGTGGACCTGGTCGAAGGCCCGGGCGACCTCGCCGATCTCGTCCTTGCCGTGCAGCGGGATCGGGGTGACGTTGGTGTCCACCCGGTCCGGGTCGGTCTTGGAGAGCCTCTCGACCAGCTCGGGCAGACGGTGGTCGGCGATCTCCAGGGCGGCGTTGCGCAGGGTGCGCATGCCGAGGATCATCGAGCGCGCCACGTAGCCGGTGAGGACACCGGCCAGGATCAGCGCGACGAGCACGATCAGCGAGTTGAGGATGGCGTCGAAGCGGGCGTTGTCCCGCAGCTGGGCGGCGTCCACGAGCACGTCGTCCAGCAGCGCGACCTCGGTGGAGCGCAGGCTGGCGATGTGGGTGTTGGCGGCCTGGTTCCAGTTCTCCGGGGTGAGGCCGGAGTCCTTGGCGTCCTTGTAGGCGCGGTCCGCGACGTCCTTGCCCTGGGACTGCCCGGTGGCGGCGGCCTGGGTGTAGGCGGTGCCGAGGCTCAGCAGGCCCTGCATGGTCGGGACGCCGCCGTTGGGCATCCGGTAGGCGGCGTGCTGGTCGGCCTTGGCCTGGGCGACCTGGGCGGCGGAGTACTGCGCGACGTCCTCGGGGGCGCTGCCGGTGTTGAACTCGGTGAGCGCGGTCTGCTCCAGGCGCTGGGCGACCAGCAGCTGCTGGATGAGGTCGACGTTCTCGTACCGGGTGGTCTTCTGGGCGGAGATGCCGACCAGCAGCTGGAGCATCAGGGCGCGCTGGGACGAGGCGGAGGCCTTGGCCAGCGACATGGCGTAGATCGCGCGGCCCTTGCTGGTCAGGTTGGAGGAGCCGAGGCCGACCGAGTTGTCGTAGGACAGCAGGGGGGCGTACATCACCGAGTAGGCGCTGACGGTCGCGGGGGCGAAGAGGTTGTCGGCGTAGGCGGCGGCGCGCAGCTGCGGCAGGTAGACGACCACGGACTCGAAGGTCTCGTGGCGCCGGGGGAGCTCGCCGGACTTGTCGCTGGCCTCGTAGGCGGCGTTGTACGCCTTGAGGGCGGCGTCGGTGGTCGAGCGCGCCTTGGTGACCTCGTTGTTCGGGTCCTGCTTGGTGATCAGGGGTATGAGCGTCTTGTCGCGCTCGCTCTCCAGCGCCTCGGCGAGTTCGGTGGCGGCCTTGGCGAGGGTGGCGGTGCGCAGGGCGCGGTCGGCCTTGACGAAGCCGTCGATCGAGGTGTTGACGCGCAGACCGCCGAAGACCAGGGCGATGACGACCGGGATCAGCAGGATCGCGATCAGACGGGCCGGCACGCGCCAGTTGCGCGGGCGCACGAAGTCGTACCGGCTGCTCTTGGGGCCGGTGTCGTCCGTGCCGGAGCCGGAGCCGGGCGCGGAGCCGGTGCCGGCGCCCTGGCCGGACGTCTGCTCCTGGCCGGGCTTCGGCTGCTGCGGTGCCGGGGCGGCCTGCGGCCGTTCCTCGGCCGGTGTGAACGCCGAGAACCCGCCCGGTTCCGGTGCGGTGCCGTTCGGCTCGCTCTGGCGGGGCTCGGAGCGCCGCTGCGGGGCGACCTGCTGCTTACGCCTCACTCGACAACTACCTCTCGGCCGACAGCCGGCCATGGATCAATCCAGCGCTACCCCAGGGGGCCGCCCGTTCCGGGGAACGGCAGCCGTATGGGATCCAAGGGGTAGCTGGAATTTCAGCACGTGCAGGGATGGGGGACAAACAGCTGCTGGTGGGCGAAGCGCACGGCACAATTCAGGACATTCGCCGACATGTTGGCGCAAAACTGTGGACTTCTGGCGCTGAGTGATGCCGATTCGCTACAAACAGTCATTGTTGATCACGAAATGCCTACCGAACTGTTATCCGCTGCTTATGAGAGGGTCTTGCGCGGGGCGCCCGGACGACACCCCTTCGCAGGCGAACGTGCCCCGGTACCCGGTCGGCGCGACGGGGTACCGGGGCCGCCGGCCTCGGGTTTCCGCTCAGCGCAGGCGGGCGAGGAGGGCGTGTTCGACGAGGGTGATG
>NZ_BAAAKJ010000569.1:0-12967 GCF_039527695.1 Kitasatospora putterlickiae | reverse complement strand
AACTCGTCATGTGGTGGAACTTCATCGGCCGCACCGGCGACGAGATCGCCCAAGCACGCGCCGACTGGGAGAAGGGCTCACGATTCGGCGAAGTCCACGGCTACGACGGCGCCCGCCTCCACGCGCCGGAGCTGCCCGCCCTCCCGCTGAAGGCGCGGGGGCGGGAACGCTGACCCGCGCGGGCGACGCGGGACCGGCGGCTGACCGGCTTCGGGCCCGGCCGCCCGGAGGCCCCGGCCGACCGGGTGCCCTTCGTCAGGAAACCGGCTTCCTCAACGCCCTACCGGTCCCGCTCCTCCGCGGGCTGCTCCGTTCCGTCCGGCTCGGTCGGAGCCTTGGACACGAGCGTGCCGTCCAGGCGGATGCCGCGGGTCGAGGCCCACATCACCAGGGCGCTGCCGCACACCACGCCGCAGTCGGCGAGGTTGAAGACCGGCCAGTGCGGCAGCTGGATCCAGTCCACGACGCGGCCCTGTCCGGGGGAGGGGGCGCGGAACAGCCGGTCGATGAGGTTTCCGGCGGCCCCGGCGATGACCAGCCCGAAGGAGACCGCCCAGACGGGGGTGCGGATCCGGGGCGCCACCACCAGCATGACGGCGATGACCACCATCTTCACCGCGGTGAAGAACCAGGTCTCGCCCGCGCCGATGGAGAACGCTCCACCCGAATTGAAGACCACCGTGAATTTCAGAAGTCCGCCGAGCGCCTCGGTCGGATCGGTCCCCGAGAAATGCGTCAGCGCTATCTGTTTGGTGATGAAATCCGACGCCAGCAGCGCGAGTGCTACGGCTGTCATGGTTCCCAGTCGTCGAGGCGTGTAGCCGGGCAAGGAAGCTCCTCGCGCAACCCGTAGGCGTAGTAAGCCGGTCATGGCCGCATTGTAGGTGACGGCGGGTCGCGCACGAGTGCTTCCAAGATCGGGAGCGTACCGTCAGGACGAGAGCGTACCCTCGCCGCCGACGGGTGACGGTGGGCCGGGGCGGTCACTCGAAGGCTTCGGCGAGCCGTGTCAGTCCTTCCTTGATCGTTCCGGCCGAGTGCCCGGTGAACGAGAGCCGCAGGGTCGCCGGGTCGGCCCGGCCGGCGAAGAACGGCGCGCCGGGCACGTAGGCGACGTCATGGGCCGCGGCCCGGGGCAGCAGGGCGGTGGCGTCGTGCCCGTCCGGCAGGCGCACCCACACGAACATCCCGCCGTCCGGCCGGCTCCAGGTGCTCGCGGGCGGGAGCGTGTGGGGCAGGCCGTCGAGCAGCGCGTCGCGGCGCTCCCGGTAGGCGGCGCGGACCCGCGTCAGGTGCGCGTCGAGGCGGGCATCGGTGAGGTACCGGGCGGCGGCCGCCTGGTCGACGGTGGAGGAGTGCAGATCGGTGGTCTGCTTCACCGTCGCGCAGGCCTGGCGCAGCGCGGCCGGAGCGCGCAGCCAGCCGAGGCGCATGCCCGGGGACATGATCTTGGAGAGGCTGCCGAGCAGCACCGTGCGGTCGGCCGCGCCGTCGAACGAGGCGATCCACGGCAGCGGTGCGCCGTCGAACCTCAGCTCGCCGTAGGGGTCGTCCTCGACGATCCACAGGCCGTGGCGGGCCGCGACCTCCGCGATGGCCCGACGGCGCTCGACGGAGAGCGTGCGCCCGGTCGGATTCTGGAAGTTGGGGACGGCGTAGAGCAGTTTGGGCCGCTCCGAGGCCACGAGGCCGGCCAGTGCCACCGGGTCGATGCCGCCCTCGTCGGACGGGACCGGGACGACGCGCGCTCCCACGAAGGCGAAGCACTGCAGCGCCGCCAGATAGGTGGGGTTCTCCACGAGGACGGTGTCGCCGGGGGCCAGCAGCGCCGTCGAGGTCAACGACAGCGCCTGCTGGGAACCCGAGGTGACCAGCAGGTCGTCCACCGCCGTGGGCAGGGCGCGGGCACTCAGCCGCTCCGCGACGGCCGCCCGCAGACCCGGGTCGCCCTCGGTGGTCGAGTACTGGAGGACACGGCTCGGGGCCGTGCTCAGTACGTGGTCGTACGCGGCTCGCAGGCCGGCGACGTCGAAGAGCTCCGGGGCGGGCAGACCGCCGGCGAACGAGATCACCGTCGGCCGTGCCGTGAGGTCGAGGATCTCCCGCACGGACGAGGCGTGGGCAGGGGCGGGGCGTGCGAGGGGGAGGGGGGCGGCGGCTGGGCTCGTCATGCCCGCAGACTACGGACGAACGGGGTGATGTCCCGGGTGTGACAGTCCCGGGAGTGCCCAAACATGTCCCATCGATTTCTTGCCGAGATTGATCATGCCGCCACGTCGGGAACGGTTTCCGCGACCGGCCGCGCCGGACCGTGAGGTTCGGGAAACCACCAGGTGGGGACGGGACCGGCGCCCGCCGGGACCTTCCCGCCGGATGGGCCGAAAACGCATGCTCGGTCGTCGAACAGGCTTGTCGGCCGGTGTGGTGCGTGTGCCAGTGTGCTGGGAGCCGTGTGCCTTGTTCCACAGTGTTTTGCCGGGCCACCCCGGAGCCCCTTTCCTCGGTTCCCTTCCGGGTCTCCCTTTTCTTGGTTCCTCGGAATGCTTTCCGTCATGCCGTAGATCGGTTCGTAGCGATATCAGGGGGCGTCATGTTCGATCTCCGCCATGGGCATTCCGAGGCCTCCGAGAATTTCGCGGGGAATCGGGCGGCGCCGGAGGAGCCCATAGCGCTGGTCGGAATCTCCTGCCGGCTTCCGGGGGCCGCGGGACCCCGGCAGTTGTGGGACCTCCTGCGGGACGGACGCAGCGCCGTCACCGAAACTCCCGCCGATCGCGCGGGCGGCCCCGAGGGGCCCGGGAACGACCAGCCGCCCGCCCTGCGGTGGGGGGCGTTCCTGGAGGACGTGGACCAGTTCGACGCGGGATTCTTCGGGATCGGTCCCCGCGAGGCCGCCGCGATGGATCCGCAGCAGCGCCTGGCCCTGGAGCTGAGCTGGGAGGCCTTCGAGGACGCGGGGATCGGCCCCGCGACATGGCGCGCCCAGGACACGGCCGTCTTCCTCGGCGTGGCGTCCGGCGACTACACCGTCCTGCTCGACCGTCGGGGACCGGCCGCCCGGACCCCGCACACCGTCGCCGGCACCCAGCGCGGCATGACGGCCAACCGGGTCTCGTACGCCCTCGGTCTGAAGGGCCCCAGCCTCACCGTCGACGCCGGCCAGGCGTCGTCGCTGGCCGCCGTTCACCTGGCCTGCGAGAGCCTGCGGCGCGGCGATTCCGCGCTCGCCGTGGCGGGCGGTGTCCATCTCAACCTGCTGTCCGACACGGCGCACGCGATGGCCGGGCTCGGCGCGCTCTCGCCCGACGGCCGCTGCTTCACCTTCGACGAGCGGGCGAACGGCTACGTACGCGGCGAGGGCGGGGCGATGGTGGTGCTCAAGCCCCTGAGCCGGGCCCTCGCGGACGGCGACCTCGTCTACGGCGTCCTGCTCGGCAGCGCCCTGAACAACGACGGCGGCGGGGAGGGGCTGGCGGTACCGACCCGGGCCGCCCAGGAGGAGGTGCTGCGGCGGGCCTGCGCGAGGGCGGGTGTCGACCCGGCGCACGTCCACTACGTCGAACTGCACGGGACGGGCACCCGGGTCGGCGACCCGGTCGAGGCCGCCGCGCTGGGCGCCGTGTTCGGCGCCGCGCGTTCGGCCGGCCCGACCCCCCTGAACGTCGGTTCCGTCAAGACGAACGTCGGCCACCTGGAGGCCGCGGCGGGCGTGGTCGGCCTGGTCAAGGTGGCGCTGTCCCTCAAGCACGCGACGTTGCCGCCGAGCCTCAACTTCCGCACCCCCAACCCGATGATCGACATGGACGCGCTGCGTCTGCGCATGGTGACGGACCGGCTGCCGTGGCCCGAGGTGGACGGCACCCGGCTCGCGGGCGTCAGCTCGTTCGGTCTCGGAGGGACCAACTGCCACGTCGTGCTGTCTCAGCCGCCCGCCCCCGCGGAGAGCGCCCGGGCGGCGGCACACGGCGGTTTCGGTGTGGTGCCGTGGGTCCTGTCCGGTTCCACGCCGGAGGCGCTGCGGGGCCAGGCCGACCGCCTCCGGTCGTACCTGGCCGAGGAGCCCGACGCCGACCCCGCCGACGTGGCCCTGTCGTTGGCCACCACCCGCGCGACGTGGGAGCACCGCGCGGTACTCGTCGCGGCCGACCGCGAGGAGTTCCTCCGGGCGCTGGACGTCGCCGCCGAGCCCGGCGGATTCGATCCGGCACTGGTCAGGGGCAGCGTGGGCGAGGGGGGCGGGGTCACCTTCGTCTACCCGGGCCAGGGCGCGCAGTGGGACGGCATGGCGAAGGAGCTGCTCGACGCCTCGCCCGTCTTCCGGGAGCGGATCGAGCGGTGCGACAGCGCGCTGCGGCCGCACGTCGGCTGGTCGCTCCTCGACGTTCTGCGCGGGACGCCCGGCGCCCCGACCCTGGAACGGGCCGACGTCGTCCAGCCCGTGCTGTGGGCCATGATGCTCGCCCTGACCGAGGTGTGGGGCTCCTTCGGGGTGCGTCCTGACGCGGTGGTGGGGCACTCGCAGGGCGAGATCGCCGCCGCGTGCGTCGCGGGAGCCCTCAGCATCGAGGACGCCGCGAAGATCGTCGCACTGCGCAGCCGCGCGCTCGGCCGGCTGGCGGGCACCGGTGCCATGGCCACCGTCTCGCTGCCCCTGGCACGGGTCCGCGACCGGCTCGCCCAGGGCTGGGACGGGGTGGAGATCGCCGCGGTCAACGGTCCGGAGTCCACGGTGGTCTCCGGCTCGCCCGAGAGCATCGACCGGCTGCTCGCGGAGTACGAGGCCGAGGGCGTCTGGGTGCGCGCGATCCCGGTCGACTACGCCTCGCACTCCAGCGACGTGGAGGTCCTGCGGGACACGATGCTGACGGAACTCGCCGGGATCACCGCGCGCCCGTCGCGGATCCCGTTCTGCTCCACCGTCACCGGTGAGATCACCGACACCACGGAGCTGGACGCCGACTACTGGTACCGCAACCTGCGCAACCCGGTGCGGATGGAGACCTCCACCCGTCACCTGCTGGAGGCCGGGCACCGGACGTTCGTCGAGGTCAGCCCGCATCCCGTGCTCACCGTCGCGCTCCAGCAGACCGTCGGTACCGCGGCGACGGTCACCGGAACGCTCCGCCGCGGCGAGGGCGGTCCGCGCCGGCTGCTGGACTCCGTGGCCCGGCTCCAGGTGTGCGGCGTGCCGGTCGACTGGCACACCGCGCTCCCGACGGCCACCGGGCGCCGGCTCCGGCTGCCCACCTACCCGTTCCAGCGGCAGTCGTACTGGCTGGACGGCGAGGACCGGCGTGAGCCCGTGACGGCGGACCGTCCCGTGCCCGGTGCGGGCACCGGGTCCCCCGCGCCCGAGCCGTCGCGACACGGCGGCGGCGAACTGGCGGACCTCGTACGGGAACACGCCGCGGCCGTGCTGGGCCACCCCGATCCCGGGCTGGTCGACACCTCCCGCCGGTTCAAGGACCTCGGCTTCAACTCGCTGGACGCCGTCACCCTCCTGGAACGGCTGACCGCCGCCACCGGCGTCCCGCTCTCGCCCACGCTGATCTTCGACCACCCCACGCCCGCCCTCCTGGCGGGGTGGTTGCGCGCGGAGCTCGCGGGTGAACGAACCGACACCGGCACCGCGCCCGAACGCGCCTCCTACGGCGACGAGCCGATCGCGATCGTGGGGATGGGGTGCCGGTATCCGGGTGGGGTGAGGTCGCCGGAGGACCTGTGGCGGCTGGTGTCGGAGGGGCGTGACGCGATCTCCGGCTTCCCGGAGGGCCGGGGCTGGGATCTGGAGCACCTCCAGGACCCCGATCCGGACGCGGGCGGAGGCGGGCGGACGTACACCCGCGGTGGGGGGTTCCTGCACGAGGCGGATCTGTTCGACGCGGGGTTCTTCGGGGTGTCGCCGCGTGAGGCGGAGGCGATGGATCCGCAGCAGCGGTTGCTGCTGGAGGTGTCGTGGGAGGCGTTGGAGCGGGCGGGGATCCGTCCCGACACGCTGAAGGGCAGCCCCACCGGGGTGTTCACCGGAGTGATGAACAGCGGCTACCGGCCCCCGCCCTCCCAGGTTCCGGTGGAGTTCGAAGGGCACATGCTGACCGGCAACGAGGGCAGTGTCGCGTCGGGCCGGGTGTCCTATGTGTTGGGGCTGGAGGGGCCGGCGGTGTCGGTGGACACGGCGTGTTCGTCGTCGTTGGTGGCGTTGCATCTGGCGGTGCAGTCGTTGCGGCGGGG
Organism: Kitasatospora putterlickiae; assembly: GCF_039527695.1. Lineage (NCBI taxonomy): Bacteria > Bacillati > Actinomycetota > Actinomycetes > Kitasatosporales > Streptomycetaceae > Kitasatospora > Kitasatospora putterlickiae. The sequence goes on along the minus strand of NZ_BAAAKJ010000569.1, from coordinate 6,736 downwards.
GGAGTGCTCGATGGCGCTCGCCGGTGGTGTCACGGTGATGGCCTCCCCGTTCGCCCTGATCGAGTTCGCCAGCCAGGGGGGTTTGTCGGCGGATGGTCGGTGCCGGGCGTTCGGTGAGGGCGCGAGCGGGACGGGGTTTGGTGAGGGTTGTGGTGTGTTGGTGTTGGAGCGGTTGTCTGATGCGCGGCGGTGGGGGCGTCGGGTGTTGGGGGTGGTGCGGGGTTCGGCGGTGAATCAGGACGGTGCGTCGAACGGGTTGACGGCGCCGAGTGGTCGGGCGCAGGTGCGGGTGGTGCGTGGGGCGTTGGGGGACGCGGGGTTGGTGGCGGGTGAGGTGGACGCGGTGGAGGCGCATGGGACGGGGACGCGGTTGGGGGATCCGATCGAGGCGCAGGCGTTGTTGTCGGCGTACGGGGTGGGGCGTGAGGTGCCGTTGTGGCTGGGTTCGGTGAAGTCGAACATCGGTCATACGCAGGCCGCGGCGGGTGTGGCGGGTGTGATGAAGATGGTGTTGGCGATGGGGCGCGGGGTGTTGCCGCGGACGTTGCACGCGGAGGTGCCGTCCTCGCATGTGGACTGGTCGGCGGGTGGGGTGGAGTTGTTGTCCGAGGCGCGGGAGTGGCCGGTGGTGGGTCGGCCGCGGCGGGCCGGGGTGTCGTCGTTCGGGATCAGTGGGACGAACGCGCATGTGATCGTGGAGGGGGTCGCGGAGGAGTCCGTCCCCGCTGAAGGCCCGGTTGACGGTGTGGGTGTGGTGCCGTGGGTGGTGTCGGGTCGGTCGGTGGAGGCGTTGCGGGCGCAGGCCGGGCGGTTGGTGGAGTACCTCGCGGGGCGTGAGCCGGTCGAGGTGGGTGGTGTGGGGTGGTCGCTGGTCTCGCGGCGGTCGTTGTTCGAGCACCGCGCGGTGGTGACGGGCGCGGGTCGTGAGGAGTTGTTCGCGGGGCTGCGCGCGCTGGCCGAGGGCGGCACGGCGGACAACGTCACCGTCACACCCCCCACCACACCCCCCGGCGGCTCGAACAGGCTCGCGCTGATCTTCACCGGCCAGGGCGCGCAACGCCTCGGCATGGGCCGCCAACTGCACCGGGACTTCCCCGTCTTCGCGAAGGCCTTCGACGAGGCGTGCGCGCGGCTGGACGCCCATCTGCCCGTCCCCCTGAAGGACGTCGTCTTCGGCACGGACGCCGAGCTCCTGGACCGCACCCTGTACGCCCAGTCGGCCCTGTTCGCCCTGGAGACCGCGCAGTTCAGGCTCCTGGAGCACTACGGCATCCGGCCCGACCACCTGCTCGGACACTCGGTCGGCGAAGTGACCGCCGCCCATGTCGCGGGCGTGCTCGACCTGGCGGACGCCGCGCTCATGGTGGCGACGCGGGGACGGCTGATGCAGGCCGCCCGCGGCGACGGCGCCATGATCGCCGTGCAGGCCACCGAACGGGAGGTCCTGGCGGTCCTCGGAGACCGCGACCAGCTGGCCGGGATCGCCGCGGTCAACGGCCCGCGGTCCGTCGTGGTCTCGGGTGACGCCGCGGTCGCCACCGAGGTCGCGGACCACTTCGCGGCGCTGGGACGCAGGACCAGGCGGCTGCGGGTCAGCCACGCCTTCCACTCTCCCCACATGGAGAGCGCGCTGGAGGAGTTCCGCGGCGTCCTCGAAGGCCTGACCTTCCGCGAACCCGCGCTCTCCGTCGTGTCCAACCTGACCGGGAGGGAGGCCACCGCCGAGCAACTGTGCTCCCCCGACTACTGGGTGTCCCACATCCGCCGTGCCGTCCGGTTCGGCGAGGGGGTCGAACGCCTCGCCGCGCTCGGAGTGGGGACCTACCTCGAACTCGGCCCCGACGGTGTACTGACGGGCCTGGTCCAGGAGTGCCTGCCGGACGGGACCGACGCGATCACCCTGCCGCTGCTGCGTGCCCGCCGCCCGGAGAGCGGTTCCCTGCTCACCGCGGTCGCGCAGGCCGCCTTCGCCGGCCACCTGCCCGACTGGTCCCCGCTCTTCCCGGACGCGCGGCCGGTGGAGCTGCCGACGTACGCCTTCCAGCACGGGTCCTACTGGCTGACGGGGGACACCGCCGTCTCGGGCATGGCGTCGGCGGGTCTGGAGACGGCGGGGCATCCGCTGCTGGCCGCGGCGGTCGAGCGGCCCGACGGGAAGGGCTGGGTGTTCACCGGCCGCGTCTCGCCCACGACCCACCCCTGGACGGGCGACCACGTCATCGGCGGCGAGGTGCTGTTGCCCGGAGTGGCGCTGGTCGACCTCGCCCTCGCGGCGGGCGCCCGGGCCGGGTGCCGGCGGCTGGACGAACTCACCCTGGAAGCCCCGCTGTCCCTTCGCCCCGGCGCGCCGGCGGACCTGCGCGTGGTGGTGGATCCCGCGGAGGAGGGACGCTGGTCGCTGGCCGTGTTCACGCGCTCCGGCGACACCTGGACGCGCCACGCCACCGGCGTGCTCGCGGCCGAGGCCGAAGGCACCGGGAGCGCGCTGACGACCTGGCCGCCGAAGGACGCCGCCCCCCTCGACGTGGCCGACGCGTACGAGGCCCTGACCGCCCGCGGCTACGACTACGGGCCGACGTTCCGAGGTCTGCGCGCCGCCTGGCGCGACGGCGACGTGCTGTACGCGGAGGTCAGGCTTCCGGCCGGCGTGGAGCCCTCCGGTTTCGGCGTGCATCCGGCCGTCCTGGACGCGGCACTGCACCTGCTCGTCCTGGAGGGCGACCAGGCGGCCGGGCTCCGGCTGCCGTTCGCCTGGTCCGGTGCCGTCCTGCACACCACCGGCGCCACCGCGCTGCGGGTACGGCTGACGCCCACCGGCACCGACACCGTGGCCCTGGACGTCTGTGACGCCGGCGGGGCGCCGGTCGCCACCGTCGAAGCGCTGACCCTGCGCCCCTACTCCGCCTCGGGCGGGTCCCGAAGGCCGCTGTTCGCCGTGGACTGGCTTCCCGTGCGGGGCCAGGCCGCCGTCACCACGTCGGCCGATGCCGCGCCGGACTTGCCGACGGGCCGCTGGGCCGTCCTCGGCACGCGCGGCCCGGACCTGCCGGGCGTGACGCGCCACAGCGACCTCGCCGCGCTGTCCGGCGCGGTCGAGGACCTGGAGGTGGCCGTCATCCCGTGGACGGCCGGCGTGCCGGAGCACGAGGTGTCGTCCGGGGCCCATGACGCCGCCCAGGACGTCCTTCGCCTGCTCAAGAGCTGGCTGGCCGAAGAGCACCGGACCTCCGCACCCCTGGTGGTTCTCACCCGGAAGGCGGTGGCCGTCGAAGCGGGCGAAGGCGTGGCGGACCTCGCCGCGTCCGTGCTGTGGGGCCTGCTGCGCACGGCCCAGACCGAACACCCGGGCCGCTTCGTCCTGCTCGACGTCGACGTCGACCCGACCCCCGGCCTGGTGGCCGCCGCCCTTGCCACCGGCGAGCCCCAACTGGCGCTGCGCAACGGTGTGTTGAAGGCCGCCCGGCTGACCCGGCGGACACCCCGTGAGCTGCTCGAACCCCCGGCGGACGCGCAGGCCTGGCGGATGGAACCGGGCGCCAGCGGCTCTTTCGACGCGCTGTCCCTCCGCCCTCGCCCCGAGGCGCTCGCCCCCCTGCTGCCCGGAGAGGTGCGCGTCGCCGTCCGCGCCGCGGGCCTCAACTTCCGTGACGCGCTGAACGCCCTGGGGCTCTACCCCGGGGACGCGGGCCCGCTCGGCATCGAGGGGGCCGGCGTGGTCACCGAGGTCGGACCCGGGGTGACCCGGTTCGCGGCCGGCGACCGGGTCATGGGCCTGCTGCCCGGTGCGTTCGGACCGCTGGTGGCCGCTGACAGCAGGACGCTCGTCGGCATCCCGGACGGCTGGACGTTCGCCCAGGCGGCAGCCGTTCCCGTGGTCTTCCTGACCGCCTACTACGCGCTGACCGACCTGGCCGCGCTGGCCCCGGGCCAGACGCTGCTGGTCCACGCGGCGGCGGGCGGGGTCGGCATGGCCGCGGTCCAGCTCGGCCGGCATCTCGGCGCGCGGGTCTTCGGCACCGCGAGCCCCGGCAAGTGGGACACGCTGCGCTCCATGGGCCTGCCGGACGAGTGCATCGCCTCGTCCCGGGACCTCCTCTTCGAGCAGGGGTTCCGCCAGGTGCTGGGCGAGGACGGCGGTTTCGACGTCGTGCTCAACTCGCTGGCCCACGAGTACGTGGACGCCTCACTGCGCCTGCTGCGGCCCGGTGGCCGGTTCCTGGAGATGGGCAAGACCGACGTCAGGGACCCCGCGTCCTTCGCCGACATCTCCTACCAGGCGTTCGACCTCATGGTGGTCGACGCGGAGCGCATCCAGGAGATGCTCACCCACCTCGTGGAGCTCTTCGAGGACGGTGCGCTCACCCATCTGCCGCTCACCGTCCGGGACGTCCGCCGGGGCAAGGACGCCTTCCGCCACATCAGCCAGGGCCGCCACACCGGCAAGAACGTGCTCACCCTTCCGGTGCCGTTGGATCCGGAGGGGGCGGTGTTGGTGGTGGGTGGTACGGGGGTGCTGGGGGCGTTGCTGGCGCGTCATCTGGTGGTGGCGCGTGGGGTGCGTCATCTGGTGCTGGTGAGTCGTCGGGGTGTGGACGCGCCGGGGGCGGTGGGGTTGCGGGAGGAGTTGCTGGGGCTGGGGGCTCGCAGTGTGGTGGTGCGGGCGTGTGATGTGGCGGATCGGGTGGCGTTGGGGGTGGTGGTCGACGAGGTGTTGGCGGTGCGGCCGCTGACGGGTGTGTTCCATGTGGCGGGTGTGTTGCGGGACGGGGTGCTGGTGTCCTTGGACGCGGAGGCGTTGGGGGAGGTGTTGCGGTCGAAGGTGGACGGTGCGTGGGCGTTGCACGAGGTGACGCGGGAGCGCTGCCCGGACCTGGCGGCGTTCGTGGTGTATTCGTCGGTGTCGGGTCTCCTCGGCACCGCGGGACAGGCGAACTACGCGGCGGCGAACACGTTCCTGGACGCGCTGGCGCACGAGCGGTCGGCCCAGGGGCTTCCGGGCGTCTCGCTCGCCTGGGGGCTGTGGGAGCAGGAGTCCGGCATGACCGCCGGCCTCGACGGCGCGGCCTTCCAGCGCTTCGAGCGGCACGGCATCGGAAAGATCTCCTCCGAGCAGGGCATGGCGCTGTTCGACGACGCGTGGCAGACGAGCGAGCCGGCCGTGGCGCCGTTGGTGCTCGACTCGGCGCGACTGCGGGAGAGGGCCGCCGCGGCCGACCTGCCCCCGCTGCTGCGCGGCCTCGTCTCCGCCCCGGTCCGGCGCACGGCGGCCTCCGCCGCGGCGCCGAGGGCGGCGGGCCCCGCTTCCTGGACCGGCCGGATCGAGGGGGCGACCGGACGACGGGGCCTCGACGTCGTGAAGGACCTCCTGTGCCAGGAGATCGCCGACGTCCTCGGCCACCCGGAGTCCGAAGCCATCGACACCGGGACGGAGTTCCGGGCACTCGGCCTCGATTCCCTCACCCTCGTCGAACTGCGCAACCGGCTCAACGCGGCCACCGGACTCAGGCTCCCCGTCAACGTGCTGTTCGACCGGCCCACACCGGACGACCTGGCCGCCCATCTCCTGGAGGCGCTGGAGCCCGAACAGCCGGATCCGGTCTCCCGCATCCTCGCGGACGCCGACCGGATGGAGGAGGCGCTGAAGCTCTTCGCCGGCGAGCGCGAGGACCGCACCAGGATCACCACCCGGCTGACCCGGATCCTTCGGGCCTGGCAGCGGGAGCAGGACGAAACCGCCGAACCCGTCGACGATCTCGACCACGCGACCGATGACGAACTCTTCGACGCCCTCGACAACGAACTCTCGCGCTGAGGTACAGAAAGATGAGCCCGATGTCCAACGAAGCCAAGCTCCGCGACTACCTCAAGCGCGCCACGACGGACCTGCGTGAGGCACGACAGCAGGCCAGGGAACTGGAGGAGAAGGCCCACGAGCCGATCGCGATCGTGGGGATGGGGTGCCGGTATCCGGGTGGGGTGAGGTCGCCGGAGGACCTGTGGCAACTGGTGTCGGAGGGGCGTGACGCGATCTCCGGCTTCCCGGAGGGCCGGGGCTGGGATCTGGAGCATCTCCAGGACCCCGACGGGCAGGAGCGCGAACCCGGCTCGATCCCCACCCGCGGCGGGGGGTTCCTGCACGAGGCGGATCTGTTCGACGCGGGGTTCTTCGGGGTGTCGCCGCGTGAGGCGGAGGCGATGGATCCGCAGCAGCGGTTGCTGCTGGAGGTGTCGTGGGAGGCGCTGGAGCGGGCGGGGATCCGTCCGGACAGCCTGAAGGGCAGCCCCACCGGGGTGTTCACCGGAGTGATCTCCGGGGAGTACGTCACCCGGCTGTCGTCCATCCCCGTCGAGGCCGAGGGCTACGTCGGTACGGGAAACACCGCCAGTGTCGCGTCGGGCCGGGTGTCCTATGTGCTGGGGCTGGAGGGGCCGGCGGTGTCGGTGGACACGGCGTGTTCGTCGTCGTTGGTGGCGTTGCATCTGGCGGTGCAGTCGTTGCGGCGGGGGGAGTGCTCGATGGCGCTCGCCGGTGGTGTCACCGTCATGGCGACCCCGTCCACGCTGATCGAGCTCGGCAGTCAGGGGGGTTTGTCGGCGGATGGGCGGTGCCGGGCGTTCGGTGAGGGCGCGGACGGGACGGGGTTTGGTGAGGGTTGTGGTGTGTTGGTGTTGGAGCGGTTGTCGGATGCGCGGCGGTGGGGGCGTCGGGTGTTGGGGGTGGTGCGGGGTTCGGCGG
>NZ_BAAAKJ010000568.1:0-4024 GCF_039527695.1 Kitasatospora putterlickiae | reverse complement strand
GGCGGGGCCGCCGTTCCGGCCCCGCCGAGTCCCCTTCCCGGGGGCGGGCACCCCTGCCCAGGCGTCCGCGCCGGGCGGCGGCCCCCGTCCACCGATCCCCGTACCGAGCACTTTCCACCGAGCGCGCCGGAGAGCAGACCATGACAGCCGCCGCCGAGCCCGCGGCACCCTACGCCGAGGCTCCACGCCAGCCCGATCCCGACGTACCCCGCACCATCACCGCCCCCGCCACCAACGGCGACCGGGTGTTCCGCGGCCTGCTGCGGGCGGCCGGCCTCTCGGTCTTCGCGATCATGGGGCTGATCGCCTTCTTCCTGATCCTGCGCGGCACCCAGGCATTGCGCGCGGTCGGTTTCGACTTCTTCACCGAGCAGAAGTGGCAGACCCAGGCCCACAACTTCGGCGTCGCCGCCGTCCTGCCGAACGGCATCCTGATCGCGGTGATCGCGCTGGTCATCGCCGTGCCGGTGGCGATCTCGACGGCGATCTTCATTTCCGAGTACGCGCCGGTGCGGCTGCGTGCCGCGCTGATCTCGCTGGTCGACCTCATGGCGGCCATCCCCAGCATCGTCTACGGCCTGTGGGGGCTGTTCTTCCTCCAGCCCCGGATCATCGGCCTCTCCCGCTGGCTGACCAACCACGTCGGCGACACCATCCCGTTCCTCAAGGTGCGCACCGGCGACATCGGGACCTCCTACACCTCGTCGACCTTCATCGCGGGCGTGGTGGTCTCGCTGATGATCATCCCGATCATCACCTCGCTGAGCCGTGAGGTGTTCTCGCAGGCGCCGCAGGGTGAGCGCGAGGGCGCGTTCGCGTTGGGCTCCACCCGCTGGGGCATGGTGCGCACGGTGGTGCTGCCGTTCGGACGCGGCGGTGTGATCGGCGCGGTGATGCTCGGCTTCGGGCGCGCGATGGGCGAGACCATAGCCGTCGCACTGATCATCTCGCCGAGCTTCAAGCCGATGACGCACATCCTGGAGAACGGCGGCAACTCGATCTCCGCGCTGATCGCGCTGCGGTTCGGCGAGTCGGACGCGCTGTCGCTGTCCGCGCTGATGGCGGCCGGTCTGGTGCTGTTCGCCCTCACCCTACTGGTCAACGTGGGCGCGGGTTTCGTGATCAACCGCTCCCGTTCCGGCTCGGCGACGGCGGACTGACCCATGGCCCACCAGAGAACCCGCCACCGGGACCACCGGCCCCGGCCGCTGCCACCGCTCCGCCGCCGTGAAGGGACGCACCGATGACCACCCTCGACAAGGCGCCCACCGAGGCGCCCGCCCAGGGCGCCCCGGCCGCCCCGGGCCCCGTGCCGGAGCCGCAGTCCCCGGACCCCGAGCGGAAGGTCAAGCTCCGCGGGGTCACCCGCGAGGACGTGTTCACGATCCTCGGCTCGTTCACCGGCTCGCTCGGCCTCGACTGGGTGCTGTACGAGCGGGTGCTGCCGTTCAGCGGCGCGCTCGGCTTCCTGCTCTGCTGGTACCTGCTCTTCCTGGCCGGCTACTTCCTCCTCGGTCGTCTCCAGTGGGGCGCGCTGATGGTCCGCGAGCGGCTGGTCTCGGTGGTCGCCTGGAGCGCCGGCCTGCTGGTGGTCGGACTGATCGCCGATCAGATCGGCTACGTCGCCTCGCGCGGCTACGACGCGGCCCAGCACGCCAACTTCTTCACCGAGTCGATGGAGAAGACCGCCTCGCTCTCCCCGATCACCTCCGGCGGCGCGCTGCACGCCGTCGTCGGCTCGCTCGAACAGCTCGGCCTGGCCACGCTGTTCGCGGTGCCGCTGGGCATCGCGGCGGCGGTCTTCATGTCCGAGATCGGCGGCCGGATGGCCCGACCGGTGCGGACGCTGGTCGAGGCGATGACGGCGCTGCCGTCGATCGTCGCGGGCCTGTTCATCCTCGGCATCGTCATCCTCACCTTCGGCTTCGACAAGAGCGGTTTCGCCGCCTCCCTGGCGCTGACCGTGATGATGATGCCGATCGTCACCCGGGCCGCGGAGGTGGTCATCCGCCTGGTGCCCGGCACCCTGCGCGAGGCGTCCTACGCCCTCGGCGGCAGCCAGTGGCGGACGGTGTGGAACGTCGTCCTGCCGACCGCCCGGCGCGGCCTGGTGACGGCCGTGGTCCTGGGCATGGCCCGCGCCGTCGGCGAGACCTCCCCCGTGCTGCTCACCGCCGGCTTCACCTCGCGGATGAACGCCAACCCGTTCGAGGGCCAGCAGATCTCGCTGCCGCTCTACATCTGGAGCTACGTCAAGCTGCCCGTCGACGAGATGGTCGCCCGGGCGTTCGCCGCCGCGCTGACGCTGATGGCGGTCGTGCTCATCCTCTTCGTCACCGCCCGCATGCTCGGCGGACGTGCCGCCGGGGAGCTGAGCGGGCGCCAGAAGCGGAAGCTCGCCAGGGCCGCGAGCCCCGCCCACTCGGCGCGGCCGGCCGAGCCCGCTCCGGCCCACGTGGTCCCCGCCGCCGCGTCCGTCCGGACGGCCGTCGCCACCGGGGAGCACTGATGTTCCGATCGTCCACCCTCCGCACCAGAGGAGTTCCCATGTCGTCGCGGGAGGCTGCACGCCGCCCCCTGGCACGCCCCTTGGGCGTGCTGATGTCCACCCTGCTCGCGGCCGGATCGCTGCTGCTGGGCCAGGCCGCCCCGGCCCACGCGGCCGTCGCGCTCACCGCCAGCGGCTCCAGCTGGGCGTTCCCGGCGATCGACCAGTGGCGCCAGGACGTCGGCCCGCAGGGTATCCAGATCGACTTCAACGCCGTCGGCTCGGCCGTCGGCCGCCAGGACTGGAACACCGGCCGCAACGACTTCAGTGCCTCCGACGTGCCGTTCCGCACCCGGATCGACACCGGCGCCGGCGAGGCGGCCCAGCGGGCCGGCCAGGCCGGCGTCGAGAAGGTCAACTACGGCTACTCCTACGTGCCGATCACCGCTGGCGGCACCGCGCTGATGTACCACCTGACGGTCGGCGGGAAGCTGGTCCGCGACCTGCGGCTCTCGCCGCAGACCGTCATGGACGTCTTCACCAACAAGATCACCAACTGGAACGACCCGAAGATCACCGCGGACTACGGCAAGGCCCTGCCGAACATCCCGATCACCCCGGTCGTCCGCTCCGACGGCTCCGGCGCCACAGCCCAGTTCACCCGCTGGATGAGCCGCTCCTTCCCCAATCAGTGGGACGAGTACTGCAAGTCCGTCAACAGCGTCACCTGCGGCGAGTACACCGAGTTCTTCCCGCCGTCCGGCCGGATGACCGCGCAGAGCGGCTCCGACGTCGTCGCCGGCTACATCAAGGCCACCTCCGGTGAGGGCACCATCGGCTACGACGAGTACGCCTTCGCCAAGCGCAGCAACTGGCCGGTCGTCAAGGTCCTCAACCCGGCCGGGTACTACACCCTCCCGACCGCCTCCAACGTGGCCGTCGCCCTGACCGCCGCCAAGATCCGCGGCGTCGACGACAACACCCCGGAGAGCGACCCCAACTACCTCCAGCAGAACCTGGACGGCGTCTACACCAACACCGACAAGCGCTCGTACCCGCTCTCCAGCTACAGCTACCTGATCGTCCCGCGCGCCAACTACCTCCAGGCGCTGCCCAAGTTCACCAACGACAAGGGCGGGGCGCTCAGCCGGTTCCTGTCCTACGTGCTCTGCCAGGGCCAGGGCGAGGCGGACGACCTGGGCTACTCGCCGATCCCCCGCGGCCTGGTCCGCGGCGGGCTGCTCCAGACCCAGCACATCCCCGGCAACGCCAGCAGCATCAACCCCGACACCCTGGCGGGCTGTGCCAACCCGACCCTCAACGCGGCGGGCCAGCTCGCCATCCTCGACAGCGCCCCGATGCCCAGCGAATGCGACGCCAAGGGCACCCCGCTGGACTGCAACAAGGGCGGCGGCAGCGCCGGCGGTGGCACCGGCGGCGGGACCGGTAGCACCGGCGGCACCGCGAGCAGCGGCGGCGCGGCCGCGGGCGGCAGCGGGAACACCGGCGGGGGGTCCGGCGGCGCCGGCGGGCACT
>NZ_BAAAKJ010000567.1:0-986 GCF_039527695.1 Kitasatospora putterlickiae | reverse complement strand
TGCACGGCGGCGGCCACCAGGTCGAACACCAGCGCGTGGCACGAGGGCGGGCCGCCGGCCAGCCGCCCCGGCGGGAGGAGTTCGCAGAAGTGCGCGTACGCCTCCTCGTGCCGCTGGTGGGCGAGCGCGGCCAGCCCGCGCAGGTGGGTCAGCCGGTCGAGGACGTGCCGCATCCGGGCGCGGGTGGCGGTCGGCCGGACGGCCCGGTCGACCGCCTCCAGCCCGTCCAGGTCGCCGCGGCCGGCCAGGAAGGCGGCGTGGTACTGGCGGAACAGCAGGGCGTTGGTGTGGTACCCGAGCTCGTCGGCGATCTCCGCCTCGCGCCGGCAGTCCTCGGCCCGGTCCCACTCGCCGAGCAGGAAGTCCTGGTGGCACTTGGCCTTGGCCACCGAGCCCTGGCTGGCGTAGCCGTGCAGTCCGGTGAAGCGCTGCCAGAGGCCGGGCTGGGGGCAGTCGAGGGCGGAGCCGGTCCAGAGCAGCAGCCAGGCCGCCCCGGCCTCCTGTTCCTCGGTGAGGTCCCCGGCCGCCGCCAGCAGGGCGTCGGCGACGCCCGGTCCGGGTTCCGTCCAGGCCCGCAGGCAGAGCCGGCCGACCTCGGAGACGGCGTCCCGGTGCCGTCGCAGGGCCTGCCAGGCCCAGGGGTCGTCGGTGTAGCCGGCGGCCAGCAGCAGTTTGAAGTAGGCCTGCTCGACCAGCCCGCCGAAGCCCTCGGCGCCCGGTTCGGCCAGGGTGTCGAGGACGGCCGGCAGCAGGGCGGCCGAGGAGGCGAAGTCGACGTGGTGGCTCTGGTCGGCGTAGACCACCGCGTAGGCGAACAGCGGCGCGACGTCCGACGGGACGGTACTGGTCTTCAGTTCCTCGACCAGGGCGGCGGTGTGCCGCAGCTGACCGCCGTGGGCGGCCATCACGGCGGCGCGGGTGAGCCGGCGGACGCGGTCGGCGGAGTCGGGGGTCAGCACGGCGGGGCGTTCGAGCAGCGCGACGAC
>NZ_BAAAKJ010000566.1:0-2763 GCF_039527695.1 Kitasatospora putterlickiae | reverse complement strand
GTAGGAAGTCGGCCCAGCCGACTTCCTACTCCGGACTCGCACGGCGGCCGTACGGCGTGTGGTCAGCCGGCGAGCAGGGTGCGGGCGATTCGGGTGCGGTGCGGGGCGAGTTCGGTGGCGATGGTGGTGGCCTCGTTCGCCGTGCAGGTGACGGCCGCCGGGAGAGGCGTGTGCCGGGCGAGGAGCGCCCGCCGCAGGTGGGTCGGCGGGTGCGAGGCGTCCACCGCGTGGCCGTCCTGCCGCGAGCGGCGGAGCAGCCGCTCACGCTCCAGCGGCGGGATCGCGGCCAGGTGCTCCCGCAGCTGCGGCCAGAGCGCGGTGACGTCCGGCCCCGGAGCGGCGTCCCGCCGCCCGGACCGAGGCCGCGACTGGATCTCGGCCCGCAACCGCATCGTCACCGTCCCGGCCGCCGACCCGAGCAGCAGCGTCTCCAGCATCCCGCCCGCCGCCTCGGTGGACGCCACCCGCGCGCCGAGCTCGTCGGCCCTGTACTCCGCCTGCTGCCCGGCCCGCGCCGTGAGCCGGTCGAGCACCAGGTAGGCCCGGTAGGGCAGTTGGCTGACGAGGTGCAGGAAGGCGTTGCCCAGGTAGTCCCCGATCAGCGACAGCAGCGCGACCACGCCGTACCCCGCCCGGGTCCGCTCGCGCGGTCTGGAGAGGTCGTACCAGTGCGCCAGCGCCCCCATCGCCGAGCCGAGCCACAGGCCGCGCCGGTTGTCGCCGTTGACCTGGTGGGCGAGTTCGTGCCCGAGCAGTGCGAGCCGCTGCCGCTCGTCCAGCGCCTCCCAGAGCGGCAGGCCGATCGTGAGCATCGACGTCCGCCGCAGCCCGACCACCGCCATGCTCGCGTTGAAGTCCTCGGTGACCTGGATCACCCCGACCGGCGGCGCTCCGAGCTCGGCGGCGACCCGGTCGGCCAGCCCGTACAGCGCGGGGGCCTCGGTCCGGCTCAGTGCGCCCGTGCCGCTCGGCGCCCGGCCGAGCCGGGGGCGGAGCAGGAAGGCGACGGCCAGGAGGAGTGCTCCCAGGCAGCGCAGCGGCGTGTTGCCGGTGACGAGCAGCCAGACGGCCGCCGCCGCCACGGCGACGGTGACGGCGTGGACCGGGACGGCGAGGGCCGAGGCGGCGAGCCAATCCCGGCGGGTGGTGTCGGTGCGGCCGGCCGCGACCTCCTCGAACAGTCGCTCGGTCCGCTCCGCCGCGGCCCGCTCCCGGGCCAGCTCCTTCGCGGACTTGGCGCACTCCCTGGCGGCTTCCTCGGCGGGAACGAGGTTCCATTCGCACGCCGGGCACCAGGCGGTGAACCGGGGGTCGGGGTCGACCGGCCCGGAGCACGTCGGGCACGAGCGCGGGCGGTCCGAGGAGACGGATGGGGAGGGTGCTTGCGCAGGCGCGGTAGGCAGGGGAGCGGCGGAAGGGGTCGGCATGGCGGATGATCATGCCAGGCGCGGCGGAGCCGGGGGAACCCTCCGATCCATCGGGTTTCACCGGTTCGAGGACGGGGGTGGAACGTGTTCTACTCCGCCCGGCGTGCCGTGCCAGAATCGGCCCGACCAGTGATCCGCGACGGACCCGGGAGCAGCCCCATGCGCGCAGCCATCCTGCACAAGACCGGTCAGGAGACGCTCGACGTCCGTGACGACGTCGAGGCCGTGGGCTTCGGCCCCGGCAAGGTGCGGGTCCGGTTGCGCGCCGCCAGCCTCTGCCATTCCGACCTCTCGGCGATGAACGGAACCCTGCCCCAGCCCGCGCCGTTCGTCCCCGGGCACGAGGGCGCCGGGGACGTCGTCGAGATCGGTGAGGGCGTGACGGACCTCGCCGTCGGCGACCGCGTGGTGCTCTGCTGGATGGCGCCCTGCGGCCGGTGCGCGCACTGCGAACGCGGCCGCTCGCACCTCTGCGTGGCCAGCCTGCGGCGGCTCGGCGCGCCCAACTTCCGCTATGGCGCGAACGGTTCGGGCGACGGCGAAGACGGCGGAGGCGCTGGCACCTTCGCCGGCGAGGCATCCGGCTTCTACGGCACCGGCACCTTCGCCGAGGAGGTCGTGGTCGAGCGCGAGGCGGTGGTCCCGGTGCCGGCCGACCTCCCGTACGAACTGGCCGCGCTGATCGGCTGCGGAGTGACCACCGGCATCGGCGCGGCCGTCCACACCGCCCGGGTCGAGCCGGGCGCGTCGGTCGCGGTGATCGGCGCCGGCGGCGTGGGCGTCGCGGCCGTGCAGGGCGCGCGGGTCTGCGGCGCGGGCCGGATCGCGGTGGTCGACCCGGTGGTCTCCCGCCGGGAACGGGCGCTGGCCTTCGGCGCGACCGAGGCGCTCGCCCCCGAGGACCTCAAGGCGGTGGCCAAGGGCCTGCCGGGTGGCGGCTTCGACTACGTCTTCGAGGCGGTCGGCCGCTCGGCCACCGTCCGGGCCGGATACGGCGCGGCCCGGCGCGGCGGCGCGGTCGTGGTGATCGGCGCCGGGGCGCAGGACGACCTCGCGAGCTTCAGCATGGGCGAGCTGTTCTTCAACGAGAAGCGGCTGCTGCCCTCGCTGTACGGCGGCGCGCCGCTGGCGCGGACCGTCGCGCTGGTGGTGGAGCTGTGGCGGGCCGGGCGGATCGACCTCGCGGGGATGATCACGCACCGGGTGGAGCTGGCGGACGTCAACGACGCGCTCGCGCAGATGCGCAGCGGCGAGGCGCTGCGGACGGTCGTGACGCTGGGCTGAGCGGTACGGGCTCGAACGCCGTGGGGCCCGCCGGAAGTCCCGGCGGGCCCCA
>NZ_BAAAKJ010000565.1:0-603 GCF_039527695.1 Kitasatospora putterlickiae | reverse complement strand
GGGCGCGGGAGCCGGGGCGGGCGCGGCCGCACCGGGCACGGTGAGCACCATCCCCGGCGCGACGACGTCCGGGTCGGTGAGCCGTTCGCCGTCCGGCGCCTGGGCGCCCTTGTTGGCCTCGAACAGCTGGGGCCACGCCTCGGCGTCCCCCATCGCCCGCTCGGCGATGGCCGACAGGCTGTCGCCCTCCTTGACGGTGACGGTGCCGCCGCCCTGGGCCGCGCCGCCGGAGGTGCCGGCCTGCGGCGTCCCGGCGGGGGCGGGCGTGGCGGGCGCGGCTGGCTTGGCCTCGTCGGGCTTGGCGTCGGCCGGCATCAGCAAGGTCCACCCGGGGTGGATCGGGCGCTCCGCGTCGAAGCGGGTGCCCGAGTCGTCCATCGTCCGGCCCTCGTTGAGCTTGGCGATCTCCGTCCACCGTTCGCCGGAGCCCAGTTGGCGCTCGGCGATGGACCAGAGGCTGTCGGCGGGCCGGCTGTCCCGCACGGTGTAGGAGGACTGCGCCTCGGCGGCGGGCGTGAGGGTCGGGGCGGCCTGCGCGGCGGGCAGCGCGGCACGCTGCACGCCGGCCGTCAAGGCGGCCGGGGCGGCGGCGGGCGCGGGCGC
>NZ_BAAAKJ010000564.1:0-2753 GCF_039527695.1 Kitasatospora putterlickiae | reverse complement strand
TGTACGTCGACACGGCGACCCCGAGCACGCGTGCCGTGGCCGCCGCCGTCGACGCCTTCGGGGCCGGCAACGTCATGTTCGGCACCGACTCCCCGCCGATGAGCGCGCCCCTGGACGCCTCGCTGGCCCGACTGAACGGCCTCGGCCTGGACCCCGCCACCGTCGCGCGAATCCGGCACGGCAACGCCGCCGGGCTGTACGGCCTGCCCGCCGCGGCCGACGCGGCCTGAGAATTTCTGACGCTACGTCAGGACAACCGCATTCACCGACCCGCGACAGGGAGGTGCTGCCATGACGGCAGCCGCACCGACCCCACCGCCCGGCCCGCCCCAGGGCCTCGGCGGACCACCGCCCGGCGCCGGCGGCCCGCCCGGCGCCCCCGCGCCGCCCCGCCCCGCACCCGAACGCGTCCCCGCCGAACGGGAGTTCACCGGCAGCCGGGTCCTGCTGGTCGGCGGCTACGGCAGCATCGGCGCCGCCGTCGCCGAGGACCTCGCCGCACAGGGCGCCAAGGTCGCCGTCGCCGGACGCTCGCTGAAGAAGGCCGAGGAGACCGCCGAACGGCTCGCCCCGCTGGCCGCCCACGGCGGCACCGTCACGCCGCACGCCGTGGACGTCGCCGACCGCGCCGGCGTCGAGCGGCTGGTGGACGCGGTGGCGGCCGACTGGGGCGGCGTCGACGTCCTGGTGAACTGCGCCAGCGCGCTGGTCACCGTCGGCGCCGAGACCATCTCCGAGGAGGACTGGCGCACCATCGTCGACACCAACCTGCTGGGCGCCTTCTGGCTCTCCCAGTCGGTCGGCCGGGCGATGATCGCGGCCGGCGGCGGCCGGATCGTCCACCTCTCCTCGGTGCGCGGCAAGTTCGGCGCCCGGCGCGGCTTCAGCGCGTACGGCGCCAGCAAGGCCGGCCTGGACCTGCTGGTCAAGCAGCTGGCCGCCGAATGGGGCCGGCACGGGATCGCGGTGAACGCGGTCGCCCCCGGCTTCGTGCGCACCGAGTTCGTCCAGGAGAACGCCGGGAACCCCGAGTTCATGCGGATGGTGCTCGGCCGGATCCCGCTGGGCCGCACCGCCGAGCTGCACGAGGTGGCGGACGCCGTCACCTTCCTCGCCTCGCCGCGGGCCGGCTTCATCACCGGCCAGGTGCTGTACGTGGACGGCGGCGTCACCGCCAGCCAGTGACCGCGCCCGCCCCCGGCCCCCGCACCCAGCGATTCACCCACCGACGGGCCGAGCCCGGCCCCGAACCGTCAGGAGACGACCCATGAGCACGTGGCACGCGCTGTACTACCCGCTGCTGCCGGGCAGCGAGGACACCGTCAAGGAACTGTTCCGCAAGAGCGGACGCCCGGACTTCGACGTCAGGACGCCCGACGGCACCGTGGTCGGCAAGCTCCTCGGCACCCAGGCCTTCGTCGGCAGGGAACTGGCCGTCCGGGTGATCGAGATCGAGGGCCCGCTGCCGCTGGTGGCCGCGCACATGAGCCAGCAGCCCGCCGTCCGCGACTTCGAGCGGGAGCTGGAGAAGCACCTCGCCGTTCCGCGCGACATGACCAGCCGGGAGGGCGCGCAGGCCTTCTTCCGGCTGGCCTCGATGGAGAACGTGCTCTCCCGCCGCCACGACCAGCCGATCGAGGGTGAATGAGATGAAGGTCGGAATCGGACTGCCGACCTCGCTGGCCGGCGCGGCCGGCGCCGACGTGGTCGCCTGGGCCCGGCTCGCCGAGCAGGCCGGGTTCTCCACCCTCGGCACCATCGACCGTCTGGTGCACACCAGTTGGGAGCCGCTCACCACGCTGGCCGCGGCCGCCGCGGTGACGGAGCGGATCGGCCTGGCGACCAGCATCCTCATCTCGCCGCTGCGCACCAACACCGCGCTGCTGGCCAAGCAGGCGGCCACCGTGGACCGGCTCTCCGGCGGGCGGCTGACCCTCGGCCTGGCGGTCGGCTCGCGTCAGGACGACTTCGAGGTCGGCCAGGTCGAGAAGACCGGCCGGGGCGCCCGGACCGGCACCCAGGTGGTCGAGCTGCGGCGGCACTGGGCCGACGCGCAGTCCGGCCGGGAGCCGGCGGTCGGCCCGGCCCCGGTCCGGCCGGACGGCCCCGAGCTGATCCTGGGCGGGCACTCGCCGGCCGCGCTGCGGCGGGCGGCCCGGCTGGCGGACGGCTGGATCGGCGGCGGCACCGGGCCGGTGATGTTCGCCCAGGGCGCGCAGGCGCTGCGCGAGCAGTGGGCCGCCGAGGGCCGGACGGGGGCGCCGCGGCTGGTGGCGCTGGCGTACTTCGCGCTCGGTGAGGACGCCGGCAAGCAGACCGAGGGCTACCTGCGGTCGTACTACCGGGACGCCGGGCCGTTCGTCGACCACATCCTGCGCGGCGCGGCCGACAACCCGGGCAAGCTGCGCGGACTGGTCGGCAGGTACACCGAGGCGGGCTGCGACGAGCTGCTGCTGATGCCGTGCGCCGGAGACCTCGCCCAGGTCACGGCGGCGGCCGGGGTCCTGGGGCTCCAGGGCTGATCACGGGGGAAGGGGCGGCCGGCGAGCCGTCCGCCCCTTCCGTTACTCGCCCGCTCGCCTCCGGGGCGCTCCAACCCGGCGCCGACGGTCGGCGGGCACGGCGCCACCTCCTCCGTCGGCGGCTTGGCCCTTCTCCCTTTCGGCACCAGCGCGCCCCTTCGGCTCGGGGCGGGGTGGCCTTCGGCCCGTGCCGAGGCGGGCGGCTCGTGCCGGGGCCGTCCGTGCCGGGGC
>NZ_BAAAKJ010000563.1:0-2228 GCF_039527695.1 Kitasatospora putterlickiae | reverse complement strand
GTCCGCGCCGCGACGCAGCCTGGCGCGGGCACCGGCGCCTCCCCCGGCGCCCGCCCGTCTCGCTCCCCCGACGCCGTTCCCGCTATTCGACACCGACGGGGCCTCCGGCTCTGCTCGGATCGGCGTCGCCGGCTGGGGCGGCTCACCGATGGTGACGAATAGTGCCGAAAAGTGACATACCCAGCAGGACCAAGGCTATCCCGCCGGTCGCACCGGCTTTTCCGATTTGCCCGATCCGTCGCTCCCACGCGTCGTTCGCGGGCGCGGCCCGGCGGTTCGCCCCCGCGGGCCGGTACCATCCGGCGCCGCACCGGCCTGGCCCGGGCGGGGCGCGGGGCGGGCTCAGCGCGGGGCGGCTCGGGGCGGGCGCAGCGCGGGGGCGGGCTCAGGGTGGGTTCAGCGCCGGCTCAGGGCGCGGTGAGCAGGCGGGCGACCTCGGGAAGGACCTCGCGGTCGTGCTCCAGCCACTCGACGTCGGCCAGCTCGGCGGGACCGAGCCAGCGCAGCTCGTCGTGGTCCTGCAGCGGCCGCGGGTCCCCGGCGAGCAGTTCGGCCGCCCAGAGCCGCAGCTCCAGGCCCGGGCGCACCAGCCAGGCGCCGGGCAGCCGGGTGAGCGCCCGGGCCCGGACGCCCAGCTCCTCCATCAGCTCGCGCTCCAGCGCCTCGGTCTCGGTCTCGCCCGGCTCGGCCTTGCCGCCCGGGAACTCCCAGCGCCCCGCCACCTCGGCGGGCGCGCTCCGCCGCGCGGCGAGCACCCGCCCCCGGTGGATCAGCGCGCCGCCGACGACGATCCGGTTCTCCGCTGCGCCGCCGGCGTGCGCCGGCCGGTCGGTGGTCCTGTCCATGGACGTCGACCTTAGGACGTGCCGGTCAGTCGCGCGGACCCCTGGCCCCGGAGGCTCCGGCGGGCTCGGCCTCCACCCAGTACAACTGCTTGTGGCCGCGCGCCTCGAACTCGGCGGCGAGCCGCTCGGCCGCCTCCCGCTCGATCCCCCCGACGACCAGGAAGCGGTTGCCGTTGTCGTCCTGCCGCATCACCCGGTAGGTGTCCATGCGGCCAAGGCTAGGGCTTGTCTGACGATTCCCGCCGCGCGCTGATGCGACGCGAATTGTCGGACAAGCCCTGGAACCGCGGGCCTCAGACCTGGCTGGCGGAGGCCTGCTCGCCCGTCGACAGGCCGAGTTCGCGCCGGATCTCCACCGCCAGGGCGCTGCTCCTGGCCGTCAGCTCCCCCGCCTTGGCGACCTCCCGGCCGATCGTCCGCGGGTCCGAGGACTTGGCGACGGCGTCCCAGGCGTTCGCCGACTCCAGCGTGACCGTGCCCAGCTCGATCAGCTTGGCCCTGGCCCCGCCCGGCCAGTCGACGCCGTTGGCGGACAGGTCGGTGACCTCCTTGCGGCAGGCGGCGGCCATCGTCTTCGCCCAGGTCCGGTACGCGGACGGGTCCTCGCCGGGCTCGTCCTCCGGCTGCTCGCCGAGCGCGTTGTTGTAGGCCTGCGCGGCGTCCAGGTAGGTGCGCTGGGCGTGGGTGAGCTTGGTGCGGTCGGTGCGGACGCTGCCGGTGTGCATCCTCGTCTCGTCCTGGAAGGTGCAGGTCACCCGGTGGTCGCCGGACTCCCAGCCGGCGATGCTCGGGTAGTAGTAGGACCCGGTCATGCCGTCGGGGACGAGCCAGGAGTCGAACGCGTAGTCGTCCTGGACCGGGGCGCAGAGCCGCCCGGCCTGCTCACTGGCCTCCTGCTGGCCGGGGTAGTCGCCGCCCCGGCCCGCGATGCTGGTGAAGCCGGCGACCTCGCCGTGGTGCGGCGAGGTGCAGGGCACCACGTGCACCCAGTAGATGTTCGCGGAGTCGGCGTCCCGCCCGGGGCTGAACGGCGGCTGGTTGAAGCAGTCGCCGATCGCCAGGTCCTCGATGGACTGCGACCCCTTCGGACCCCGGCGGGCGTCCCCGAACCGCTCCTCCTCCAGGCTGATCACGCCGAGGCCGATGAACCCGATCAGGGTGGCGATGACCCCGAGGACACCGGTGACCAGGCCGGTGACGGCCATGCCGCGGCCCTTCTCGTTCCGCTTGGGTATCTGGGCCAGCGCGACGATGGAGAAGGCGATCGCCAGCGGCCACAGGCAGAGCAGGCCGGTGACCAGGGCGGCGACCGAGAAGCCGTTGGTGACCGTCGGGGCGGCGGGGTAGGGGAAGCCGGGCTGGAAGCCGGACTGGGCGCCGGGG
>NZ_BAAAKJ010000562.1:0-1451 GCF_039527695.1 Kitasatospora putterlickiae | reverse complement strand
AAGCCGGCGAGCAGCCCGAGGAAGGAGATCGGCCCGGCCAGCGCGACGGCGGCCAGGCGCATGCCCAGCCGGCCGGCTCCGCGTGATGCCTGATCCTGAGTGAACGCCATGGTGAACCACCCTCCCCGGCCCGGACGTCGGGCCCTCGGGACTCAGACTCGCACCCGTTCCGCCCGCCCCGCGTCGTCCTCCGGACTGGCCTCGCGGGCCCCCGGCCGTCCATCGCCGGTATCCCGGGACCCGGTCGAACGGCGGGGGTGGCGCGCAGGCTAATCGGCGTCACCGGGGTTGACGGCGCGCCCTCCCCGCCGTCCGGCCGGTCGCTCAACGCGGCAACGTGAAGGCCGGGTTCGCCGCGGAGCCCTTGGTGTTCCCGGCGTCGGCCGAGCCGGCGCCGCAGGACGCCTTCAGGATGAAGTCGTTCAGCGTGGTGAAGGTGGCCTCGGTCCCGGCCCCTACGGAGAGGTTGAAGGAGAGGGAGAACTGCCGCGCGCCGTCCTTCGACCCGAGCCACACGGTGTCGTACCCCGGTATCCCGCCGGTGTGGCCCCAGACCTCGCCGCAGGGCAGGTCGTACCGGATCAGGCCCAGCCCGTAGTGGGCGCCGATCATCGGCGCCGGGACGGCCGTGGTCATCTCCGCGAACCGGGCCGCCGAGAGCAGCCTGCCGCCGAACAGGGCGGCGTGGAAGCGGTTGAGGTCGGCGGTGGTGGAGATGCCGTCACCGGCCGCGTCGGCGAAGCTCGGATTGATCAGCGTGAGGTCGGCCAGGCCCTCGGGCAGCTTGGCGTACCCGTGCGCGTGCGGGCCGGCCATGCCCGGCCGGGTGCCCGCGAACACCGTGTCGTCGAGGTGCAGCGGCTTGACGATCCGCCGGTCCACCTCGCTGCGCCAGTTGTGGCCGGTGACCTTGCGGATCACCTCCCCGAGGAGGACGTAGTTGGTGTTCGAGTAGTGCCAGCCCTGCCCGGGCGCGAAGTACGGCGCCGCCTGCACGCCGACCTCGATCAGCTGCGCCGGGCTCCAGCTCTTCCAGCGGCGGTCGGCGAGGTAGCCGCGCAGGCTCGCCTCGTCCTGGTAGAGGAAGCGCGGGTCCGACAGGTGGTCGTACAAGCCGCTGGTGTGGTTGAGCAGTTGGCGCAAGGTGATCGCGTCGCCGTTCGGGACGGTGCCCGGCAGGTGGCGCTCCACCGGGTCGTCCAGCCGGAGCCTCCCCTCGTCGACGAGTTGCAGCACGACCGTGGACACGAAGGTCTTGGTCACGCTGCCGATCCGGAACCGGCCGTCGGCGCGCGGCGCCCGCCTCGAACCCAGGTCGTTGACCCCGGCGGCGTCGCGCCAGACCCGGCGGCCGTTCTCGCGCGCCTCGCCGAGCGCGGCCGTCGACGAGCCGCGTTCGACGATGGCCCGCAGCTCGGGGCCCAGGTCGACCCGTGCGGCGGCGTCGGCCG
>NZ_BAAAKJ010000561.1:0-3256 GCF_039527695.1 Kitasatospora putterlickiae | reverse complement strand
GCACACCCGCCACATGCGCGGCCGCCAACTCACCGATCGAATGCCCCACCAGCACATCCGGCCGCAGACCACACGACTCCACCAGCCGGAACAACGCCACCTCGAACGCGAACAACGCCGACTGCGTGAACACCGTCCGATCCAACAACGCCGCCTCCGCCGAACCCTCCCCGGCGAACATCACCTCCCGCAGCGAACGCCCCAACAACCCGTCCAAATGCGAACACACCTCATCCAGCGCCACCGCGAACACCGGCGCCACCCCATACAACTCCCGCCCCATCCCAGGACGCTGAGCACCCTGCCCCGAAAACAGGAACGCCACCCCGACCTCACCGACCACCTGACCGGTCACCACGCCGGCGGTCGCGTGGCCCGCCTCGGCGAAGCCCGACAGGCCGACCAGCAGCTCCGTACGGTCGCCACCGACCACCGCCAAGCGGTGACCAAGTGCCGACCTGGCCGCCAACGACCCCGCCAGCGAAGCGAGTTCCTCCTCCGGGCGGTCCTGGGCGAACTCCAGCAGGCGGGCCGCCTGGGAGCGCAGCCCACCGGAGCTGCCGCCCGAGAGGACCCAGGTCACCGACTCGCCCGACAGCAGCGGAGCGGCGGCCTCGGCGGGCTCGGCGGGCTCCTCCGTGTCGGCGGGGGCCTCCTCGACGATCACATGGGCGTTGGTGCCGCTGGCCCCGAAGGAGGAGACACCGGCGCGCCGCGTGCGCTCGCCGCGCGGCCACGCGGCCGGCTCGGTCAGCAGCGACACGGCGCCCTCCGACCAGTCCACGAACGGCGACGGCTGGTCCACGTGCAGGGTGCGCGGCAGCTCCTCCCGCTGGAGGGCCATCACCATCTTGATCACACCGCCGACACCGGCCGCCGCCAGCGTGTGGCCCATGTTGGACTTCAGCGAGCCCAGCAGCAGCGGCCGGTCCTGCTCGCGGTCCTGGCCGTAGGTGGCGATCAGCGCCTGCGCCTCGATCGGGTCGCCCAGCCTGGTGCCGGTGCCGTGTGCCTCCACCGCGTCGACGTCGTCGGCCGACAGCCCGGCGTTGGCCAGTGCCGCGCGGATCACCCGCTGCTGCGAGGGGCCGTTCGGCGCGGTCAGGCCGCTGCTGGCGCCGTCCTGGTTGATGGCGCTGCCCCGGACGACGCCGAGCACCCGGTGACCCAGCCGCTTGGCGTCCGAGAGCCGTTCGAGCGCGATCAGGCCCACGCCCTCCGCCCAGGCCGTGCCGTCCGCGCCGGCCGCGAACGGCTTGCAGCGGCCGTCGGTCGACAGGGCCCGCTGGCGCGAGAACTCGATGAACCCGCCCGGCCCCGCCATGATCGTCACACCGCCGGCGAGGGCCATCGTGCACTCGCCCTGACGCAGCGCCTGCACGGCCAGGTGCAGGGCGACCAGCGACGACGAGCACGCCGTGTCCACCGTCACCGCCGGGCCCTCGAACCCGAAGGAGTACGACACCCGGCCCGACAGCACGCTGGAGGTGTTGCCGGTGAAGGCGTAGCCCTCGACGCTCTGCGCCACCTGCTCCAGGTCCGGGATGTACGAGACGGCCGCGCCGCCGACGAAGACGCCGGTCCGGCTGCCCTTCGCGGCCAGCGGGTCGATCCCGGCGCGCTCCAGCGCCTCCCAGGACACCTCCAGCAGCAGCCGCTGCTGCGGGTCCATGGCCAGTGCCTCACGCGGCGAGATCCCGAAGAACTCCGCGTCGAAGCCCGCGATGTCGTCCAGGAAGCCGCCCCGGCGGGTGTAGGACTTCCCGGACCGGTCCGGGTCCGGGTCGTAGAGGTCCTCCGGCCAGTCGCGGTCGGTCGGGAACTCCGAGGTGGCGTCCACGCCCTCGGCGACCAGGTCCCACAGCGCCTCGGGGGTGTTCACCCCGCCCGGGTAGCGGCAGGCCATGCCCACCACCGCGATCGGCTCGTGCGCCGCGTCGATCAGCCGCTGGTTCTCCCGCTGGAGCCGCTCGCGCTCCTTCACCGACGCTCGCAGCGCCCGGACGATGTCCTCAGTCGAGGCAGCCATGATGAAACCTACTTTCCGAGAGTCGATTCAGGATTCGTCGCCGAGAGCGAACTGGACGAGGTCGTCGATGGCCATCAGGTCGATGGACTCCTCGTCGCTCTCCGTGCTCGCGTCCGCGTCGGCCGACGGGTCGGCCAGCCCCAGGAGCTGCAGCAGCGGCTTCATCAGGCCGGCGCCCCTCAGACGGTCCAGCGGGATCGTGGCGAGCGCCCGGCGAATCCCCTCCTCCCCCGGCTCCCCCCGGTCCGCCGCCGGAGCGGATTCGGTTCCGGCGGGGGCGAGTTGGTCGAGGAGGTACTGGGTGAGGGCGTTGGGGGTGGGGTGGTCGAAGACGGCGGTGGCGGGCAGGCGGATGGCGGTGGCGGTGTGCAGGCGGTTGCGGAGTTCGACGGCGGTGAGGGAGTCGAGGCCCTGGTCGAGGAAGCCCCGGGTGGCGTCGATGACGGCGGGGTTGTCGATGCCGAGGATCACGCCGATCTGGCGCCGCACCAGGCCGAGCACGTGCTGGTGGCGCTCGGTGGGGGTGAGCCCGGCGAGCTGCTCGGTCAGCGCCGGCCCGGACTGGTGGGTGGTGGCGGTCGGCCGGACGGTGGCCAGCCGCGACCAGACCGGGAGCTGCGGGATGTGGGCCAGGTTGAGCGGCGAGGCGAAGTGGAGCGGCCGGGCCGTCCGGTCCGCCGCGTCGAAGATCTCCAGCCCGCGCTCGGAGCTCATCGGCACGATCACGCTGCGGGACATCCGGGCGTGGTCCTGGTCGGAGAGGTGGCCGGTCATCGCGCTGGCCTGGGCCCACAGGCCCCAGGCGAGGCTGGTGGCGGCCAGGCCGTTGGCGTGGCGGTGGGCGGCGAGGGCGTCCAGGAAGGTGTTCGCCGCGGCGTAGTTCGCCTGGCCGGGGCTGCCCAGCAGACCGGCCGCCGAGGAGAACATCACGAAGGCGCCCAGGTCGTGCTCCCTCGTCAACGCGTCCAGCAGGACGGCCGAGTCGACCTTGGAGGCCAGGATCGTCCGCAGCTGCTTCTCCGTCATGGCC
Organism: Kitasatospora putterlickiae; assembly: GCF_039527695.1. Taxonomy (NCBI): domain Bacteria; kingdom Bacillati; phylum Actinomycetota; class Actinomycetes; order Kitasatosporales; family Streptomycetaceae; genus Kitasatospora; species Kitasatospora putterlickiae. The sequence goes on along the minus strand of NZ_BAAAKJ010000561.1, from coordinate 197 downwards.
GTCAGCGTGGCGTCGTCGAGGGCGCCGGTGGTGTGGATGACGGCGGTGAGGGGGTGTTCGGTGGGGATGGTGTGGATGAGGTCGGTGAGGGCGGTGGGGTTGGTGGCGTCGCAGGCGGTGATGGTGACGGTGTGGGCGCCGAGGGTGAGGAGGTCGTCGTGGAGTTGGTCGGCGCCGGGGGCGTGGGGGCCTTGGCG
>NZ_BAAAKJ010000560.1:0-1372 GCF_039527695.1 Kitasatospora putterlickiae | reverse complement strand
CCCCGGCGCCGCCCGCTGCCCCACTCGGCGGCCAGCACCACCAGGTCCAGGGCACCGGTGGCGAGTGCCGGGATCCGGGCGGCGAGCACCGCCTGCCAGTGCGGGCGGAGCCGGTGCGGCGCCGTGGCGTCCAGGGTGGCCGCCAGCTCGCGCCGGGCGGTGCGGTGCTCGGCACCCTGCTGGTCGAAGAGCACGCCGCCGGCGGTGAGTTCGGCGGCGGCGCCGCCGGTGGTGCCGGGGGCGGTGCGGTCCAGCGGGATCCGGGTGAGCGCCTCGCGGTAGGCCTCGGCGCCGTGCACCAGCACGGTGCGGCCGAGCCGGATCACCGGACGGCGGCGGGTGGCGGCGAGCAGGGCGAACAGCAGTGGATGGCTGCGCAGATAGACCCGGCGGTCGCGGCGGCGGGCGCCCCGGTGCAGCGCGGGGTGCCGGTCCGGTCCGCCGGTCATATCGCCAACTCCCGTGCGCAGTAGGCCGAGGCGGCCGCCCGGTCGGGCTTGCGGGAGCGACCGGCCAGCGGCACTTCGCCGAACAGCAGGGCGTCCGGGCGGGCCGAGCCCATCCGCTCCAGCGGGCCGGCCAGCGCGGTGCGCAGCCGACGGGGGTCGGTGCCGGGCGAGGGCTGGACGAGGGCGACCAGCCGCTCGTCGCCCGCCCCGTCCGGGACGCCGACCAGCACCGCGAGTTCGACGCCCGGCAGGTGCAGGGTCGGCTCGTACAGGCCCGGGTAGATGTTCTCGGCGCGGCGCAGCACCATGTCCTTGAGCCGGCCGGCGAGCACGATCCGGCCGTCCGGGTCGAGCGTGGCGCGGTCGCCGGTGCGGATCCAGGGGTCGGGTTCCTCGCCGAGGTAGCGGTGCCGGGCGCCGGGGCCGGCGAGCAGCAGTTCGCCGTTGTCGCCGAGCCCGGTGCGCACGCCCGGCAGCGGGTCGCCGACCAGGTCGCCGGGCCCGTCGAAGGCGCTCTTCCCGGCCTCCTCGACGGCCGCCGCCGGGAACAGCTCGGTGAGCGCGTAGACGCTCCAGGCCTGATCGGCCCCGGCCTGCTTGACCCGGCGCAGCAGGGCCGCGTCGGCGGGCGCCGAACCGGTCCAGACCCGGCCGGTGAACCGGGCCCCGGCGCCGAGCGCGGCGCGCAGTCGCGGCGGGGTGAGGTAGGTGTGGGCCGGGGCGAGCCGGCCGAGCTGGCGGGCCAGCGCGGCGGGCTCGCGGGCCGGCAGCGCGACGGCGGCGCCGGCGGTGAGCGCGGGGACGAGCACGAAGAAGGTGCCGCCGAGCACCACCGTGCCGGGGCGCGGGTCGACGAGTTCGGTGACGGTGCGCAGCCCGGCGGCCAGGCCGCCGCGGGAGTGCACCACGGCGCGCGGGCGGGC
>NZ_BAAAKJ010000559.1:365-1186 GCF_039527695.1 Kitasatospora putterlickiae | reverse complement strand
GGCGCCGGCTTCTTCGCCTCGGTCGACGCCGGGATCACCGCGATGCCGCTCTCCGTCGGACTGGTCGGCGCGCTGACCGTGGCCGAGGTCTTCCTGCGCCAACTGCGCCACCGCGCGGTGGCCGGCGGCCGCGAACTGCTCGGCCGCGCCGCCCGGACGGCGGTGGTCTGGCTGGCCGCGCTCGCCCTGCTCTGCGCCGCCGCCCGGCGCACCTTTACGGTGCCGCTCGGCGACAGCCTCGCCGAAGAACTCGGCGGCGCCCTCGGCCTCACCCCGGAGGTGGGCTTCCACGCGGAACCCGTCTCGACCCTCGGACTCGGGCTCCTCTGGCTGCTCGTCGTGCTCGCCGCCACCTTCGCCGTCTCCCGCCGGGCGCCGCTGCCGCGCTCCCTGGTGCCCTTCCAGCAGTCCGTCCGCCCGGCCGCGTTCGCGATGCTGATGGTGCTGCTCGGCTACGTGGTGCTGGGGGTCGCGGCCGCGATCGGCACGGTCGCCGTGCACGGCGGCGCCCGGGAGACCGCGGCCGTTGTGCTGCTCGCCCTGCCCAACCTGGTCTGGCTGGCCTTCGGCGTGGGCCTCGGCGGCGAATGGCACGGCCAGCTGGTCGGCGCCATCGGACTGCCGGTGCCCAAGCCGCTGGCCGCCGTGCTGCGCACCGGCGAGGGCCAGGACGGCACGGTGAGCCTCGGCACGCTCGCCGAACAGGACGGCCGGGCGTGGTGGCTGCTCCCGCTGGCCGCCGTCCTGATGCTCGCGGCCGGCGTCCTGGCCGCCGGCCGCTCACCACGTGAGGTCCGCCTCTGGCAGCACGCCGTACGCCT
>NZ_BAAAKJ010000559.1:0-344 GCF_039527695.1 Kitasatospora putterlickiae | reverse complement strand
GTGCTGCTCGTCGGCGTCTGGACCAGGGTCTCCGCCGACTACGGCCTCTCCGTCCTCGGCGTCGGCCTCGGCGAAGGCGGCCTGGGCGACCTCCTGAACTCCGTCCTCGGCCCCGCCCTCGCCCCGGCGGGCCCCGCCACCGCCCTCGCCGGCGGCACCCTCACCCTCGACCCGTACCTGTGGACCCTGATCCCACTGGCCGCCGGCTGGGGCCTGCTCGCCGGCGCCCTCGGCGCCCTCGCCGCCGGCGGCCTCCCCCGCCGCGACGAACCGAGGTGATTCGCTGGCGCTCGCCTTCGCCTGGGGGCGGTCGGCTTCGCTGGCGCTCGCCTTCGCCTGGGGGC
>NZ_BAAAKJ010000558.1:0-3795 GCF_039527695.1 Kitasatospora putterlickiae | reverse complement strand
GCCGAAGAGGTCGCCCTGGGTGGTCGAGGGCGGTGCGGGGACCGGGCGCGGCGCGGGCCGGGGCGCCGGCTCCTCGGGCTCGCGGTAGGCCGGCGGCTGCTCCTGGTAGCCGGGCCAGGCCTGCGGGCCGCCCGCCGGGGCGTCGTACGGGGGATGGTGCTGCTCGTAGCCGCCGGTCTCGTAGCGGGGCCGTTCGTAGCCCTGTTCGTAGTCCCGCTCGTAGTCCTGTTCGTAGGACCGCGGGTAGCCCTGGTCGCCGTAGCCGCCGCCGTCCTGCTCGGACGGGCTCGGGTACGGCTCGGCGGGGGCCTGCGGGCCGGGCGCGGTCGGCATCGCGTTGGCGTCGACCATCACGGCGATCCGCACCGGGCGGGCCAGCTCACGGGAGAGCGCCTCGGTCAGCTGCGGCAGCAGCCGGCCCTCCAGCACCTGCTTGGCCCGCTCGTTCGGGGCCGCCAGCAGGGCGGTGTCGTGCATCATCCACATGGGCTGGGTGCGCTGCACCCACTGTTTGTCCATCTCCCCGATGTCCGGGTCGGCGACCAGCCGCTCGACGACCCTCGCCCAGACCGGGACGAGGTCGCTGTTGACTTCAGCCACTGGTACACGCTTTCCGATGAACAAACCAGACAAGTCCTGCAACGGTAGTCAGCGAACAGGGACGGATCAAGTCGTTGTCCACAGGCTGTGGGTAAGCGGCCTCCGGACGGCTGGTTTGACCCTCGCGCCCCGTCCCGCGTACCGTAACCAGGTCGAGTTGTCGATGGCCGCTGCCGCATGTCCGCGGGTCCACCCGCTCCATAAGGCGCGCAGCACGGGCGCCGTGGATTGCCTCAAACCCCAGCCGAACTGGGGCGATGGGCCGGATTTCCGTAACAGGGGAGATCACGCGGACGCACGGTGACGGCCAAGCGACTCCCCGTCATCCTACGATTCACCTCAGGAGCCCCCGAGTGAGCAAGCGCACCTTCCAGCCGAACAACCGTCGTCGCGCGAAGACCCACGGCTTCCGGCTGCGTATGCGTACCCGCGCCGGCCGCGCCATCCTGGCCGCCCGCCGTGGCAAGGGCCGCGCCAGCCTGTCCGCCTGATCCGCACCAGAGTCTGCTGTGCTGCCCTCCGAGAATCGGCTGCGGCGGCGCCAGGACTTCGCGACCGCGGTGAAACGCGGTCGCCGGGCCGGTAGGCCCCTGCTGGTCGTCCATCTCGCCAGAGAGGACGCCCCCGGGGACCACACCGACCGGACCAGCGACACCCGCCCGCACGTCGCCGAGGGGACCCCTTCGGCGCGTGCGGGTTTCGTCGTGAGCAAGGCCGTCGGCCCGGCGGTCACCCGCAACCTGGTCAAGCGCCGGTTGCGCCACCTTGTGCGTGATCGTCTGTCCCGGCTGCCCGCCGGTAGCCTGATAGTGGTGCGTGCGCTGCCTCCGGCCGCGTCCGCCTCGTACCAGGACCTCGAACGTGACCTGGACGCGGCGCTCAAGCGGCTGCTCAAGACAGAGCACACCGCCTCGGCGCCGACGGGAACAGGTCGATGAAGTACCTGCTGATGGGTCTGATCAGGATCTACCAGTGGACCATCAGCCCACTGCTCGGTCCGGTGTGCCGTTACTACCCGTCCTGCTCGCACTACGGCTTCGAGGCCGTGAAGACGCACGGGGCGGTGAAGGGCGGCGCCCTGACCGTGTGGCGCATCCTGCGCTGCAATCCGTGGACTCCCGGCGGGGTCGATCATGTCCCGCCGCGCAAGCATCCGGTGTGGCACCGCCGGCTGCGGGACCGGCTGAAGGGCCGGTCCGCCGCCGACCAGCCGGTGATCACGCCCCCCGCCGGTCCGGACCCCGAGGGCCCGGCGACCATTGGTCCTCTGGGACCAATCCCAATGTCCAAGGAGCCTGACCGGTGACCTTCTCCTTCCTCAACCCCTTGTACACAGCGGTGTCCTGGATCATCGTCCAGTTCCACTCGCTGTACAGCCACGTCTTCGATCCGAACGGTGGCTGGGCCTGGGGTCTGGCCATCGCCTCGATGGTGGTCGTCATCCGGATCTGCCTGATCCCGCTCTTCGTGAAGCAGATCAAGGCGACCCGGGCCATGCAGGCGATCCAGCCGAAGATGAAGGCCATCCAGGAGCGGTACAAGAACGACCGCCAGCGCCAGTCCGAAGAGATGATGAAGCTGTACAAGGAGGCGGGTACCAACCCGTTCTCCAGCTGCCTTCCCATCCTCGTGCAGGCTCCGTTCTTCACCGCGCTCTACGGCGTGCTCGCCAAGGTCGCCGACGGCAAGCCGATCGGCGTGATCGACGGCACCCTGCTCGACAGCGCCCAGCAGGCCCACATCTTCGGTGCCCCGCTCTCGGCGACCTTCGTCGGCAGCAGCGACGTCAGTGTCAAGATCGTCGTCGCGGTGATGATCATCATGATGTCGGCGTCGCAGTTCGTCACCCAGCGCCAGCTGATGACGAAGAACGTCGACCTCACCGTGAAGACGCCCTTCATGCAGCAGCAGAAGATGCTGATGTACGTCTTCCCGATCATGTTCGCCGTGATGGGCATCAACTTCCCGGTCGGTGTCCTGGTCTACTGGCTGACCACCAACGTCTGGTCGATGGGCCAGCAGCTGATCGTCATCCGCAACAACCCGACGCCGGGCAGCAAGGCCTGGGACGAGCGCCAGGCGCGGCTGAAGAAGACCGGCCGGCTGAACCCGGACGGCTCGGTCATCAAGGGCCCGCTGTTCGGCCTGCTCCCCGCGAAGAAGTCGACCGTCACCGCCGAGGCCGTGGTCGAGGAGTCGGTGCAGGCGCGCCGGCAGCAGCCGCGGAAGCAGACCAAGTCGCAGCGCCAGCACGGCGGCGCCCAGCCGGCGAACCTGACCAAGGACGCCCCGGCCGAGCAGCCCGCCGACGCCGCCCCGGCGGACTCCGCCGACACCGCCGCCTCCAGCGGCACCGGCTCGTCCGGCTCCTCCGGTGGCACCGGCGCGGCGGCCAAGCAGACCGCAGCCCGTCCGGCGGGCGCCAAGTCGGGTGCGGCCCGCCAGCAGGGTGGCCGGCAGCAGCCCAAGCGCGGCGGTCAGCGGCCGAAGAAGAAGTGACCGGTCCACTCCGAACCGCTCCCGCGGCCCCCTGAACCTCGTTACCGGCCCACCATCCGGGCCCATCTCCGAAGGAGTCCATCAGTGACGGAAGGCATCACCTCCGCCGTCGAGGCCGAGGCCGCCGCCAGCGCCGACGAGAGCCTCGTCGCCCGTCTGGAGCAGGAGGGCGACATCGCGGCGGACTACCTGGAGGGTCTGCTCGACATCGCCGACCTCGACGGCGACATCGACATGGACGTCGAGGGCGACCGCGCCCTGGTCTCCATCGTCGGTGACGGCGACGACCGCACCCTGCAGCGGCTGGTCGGCCAGGACGGCGAGGTGCTGGAGGCGCTGCAGGAGCTGACCCGGTTGGCCGTCCACCGGGAGACCGGCGAGCGCAGCCGCCTCATGCTGGACATCGCCGGCTTCCGGGCCCGCAAGCGCGCGGAACTGGCGACGCTCGGGGCCCAGGCCGCCGAGCAGGTGAAGGGCTCGGGGGAGCAGGTCAAGCTTCGCCCGATGACCCCGTTCGAGCGCAAGGTCGTCCACGACGCGGTGGCCGCGGCCGGACTGCGCAGCGAGTCGGAGGGCGAGGAGCCCCAGCGGTGCGTGGTCGTGCTGCCGGCCTGACGGCAGGGTGACCGCCGGCGGCTTCGGCGGTCGGCAAGCGACACGAGGACCCGACCCCGTCCGCCACGCGCGGGCGGGGTC
>NZ_BAAAKJ010000557.1:2910-3208 GCF_039527695.1 Kitasatospora putterlickiae | reverse complement strand
GCCGCGACCAGGACGACGCCCAGGTTGACGCCGCTGTCCGCGCTCAGGCCGAGGCCGTGGAGCACCACGAGCGACAGGGGCAGCACGATCATCAGGACGACGATGACCGTCGCGGTGCGCTCGTCGACGGCGAGCTGTGGACCGCGCCGCCGACGCTCCCGCCGGCGCTCCCGGCGGGAGTGCGATCCGGTGGCGGTCGGCGCCTCGTCGGTCAGCCGCCGGGCCCGCTCGGTGGCGCTGCCGGCCTGCCAGACGGCGATCAGCCAGAGCGCGGTGACCGCCGCCACGGCGGCCGCGG
>NZ_BAAAKJ010000557.1:486-2877 GCF_039527695.1 Kitasatospora putterlickiae | reverse complement strand
CGACTCCTCGACGGGCGCCGCCTCGGGTACCGGGGCGACGCCGAGCGGGCGCGGGCGGTGCAGGGTGAGGCCGGTCAGCAGGAGCCAGCCGGACGGGTCCAGCGCCGGTAGCTCGTCGATGGGCCGGGTTGTCGTCAGGTCGGCCCGCGTGAGCACGAGCTGCCCCGGACCGGCCGCCCCGGCCGAGGTGCCGGGCGCGGCCAGCGCGCCGCGCCCGGTGCGCTCCAGCGGCAGGCCGGGAGCCCGGTCGGCACGCACCTCGACCGGCTCGGGAAGCGTCAACAGCCAGCGTTCGTCCGGGAGTTCACGCAGCCGTGCGCCGTCGCACCAGAGCGCGAGGACACGGTCGGCGGCCTCCGCCCGGCCGATCAGCGGTACGTCGAGGACGAAGCCGGCGGCGTTCACTCGTCACTCCCGAACACATCGTGGATCCGGCCGGTGGTGGTGTTGCCGACCACGAGCCGCCCGGGCGCGACCTCGGCCGCGATCATGGGCAGGGTGGGGTGCACGGCGGGGGCGGTGGTGCCGCCGGAGAACCGGCTCAGGGTGCGGACGCCGTCGACGCGGATCGCGCGGACCACCCCGCCGTCGGACGACCAGGTGATCAGCGCCGGCTCGTGGCCGTCCTGGACCAGGCCGATCACCTCGGCCTTCTCCCGGAACGACAGCAGCCGCTCGACACCTCGCGCGGTCCGCGCCGTCCACCGCTTGCCGTCCTCCGACCAGGCCACCGTGCCGTCCGCGTGCAGCAGGTGCGGCGCCCGCACGGCGCCCGGCGGCAGACGGCGGCCGAACAGGCGCGGCTCGCGGAACCGGTCGAAGCCGCGCTCGCGTTCCGTGCCGTGGCCGGCCGGCCCGTCGTCGGTGACCTTGCCGTCGGGGGCGATCCGCCGCCAGCGTCCGGCGAGCGGGACCAGCAGGTCCTCCCCGGAGCGCAGCAGCGGCAGCACGGGGCGGGCGGACAGCCGCTTCACCAGGCCCTCGTCGAGGCCGAGTTCGGCCGGGTCGACGGAGAGTTCCGCGGGTCCGGCGAGCGGGCGTCCGATGACATGGCGGACCACCCGGCCGCGATGCAGGTCCAGGGCGATCAGCCGTCGGCCGGTCCGCCCGGCGGCGATCACCTGGCCGTTCAGACGGTGCAGCCTGGACCGCGCGGAGCCCGAGTGCCGCCGCTCGACGTCGCGCACGTCCACGGCGAGCAGCGTTCCGACCCGCCGACCCCGGGCGAGCAGGAACGGCGCCTCGGTGGTGAACGCGGGCAGCCACCCGCCGCGCGGACCGGCTTCGGCCGACGGGACGACGGCGGTCGTGGCGCCGCGCCGGAACTCCGCGCCGCGCAGCGCCCGGACGGCGATGTCGGCGGCGGGCAGCGACAGTTCGAACTCCGAGCGGTCGAGGCCGACGGTGACGTGGGTGGCGCCCGCCGGGCCCCAGCGGGTCGGCTCGCTCGCGAGGACCCTGGGCAGGCCCGGGAGCCGGTCGGCGAGCCGGGGCGAGGTGAGCACCCAGGCCCGGTCGGCGGCGTCCAGCGTGGCGGCGGCGAACTCCACGTCCTCAGGCGTCGCGTCGGCGGTACGGCGGGCCGCGAGCCAGGCGGGCAGCAGGTCGGCGGGCTCGCCGCCGAACCACTGCACGGGCTCGTCACCCAACACGCCCACCAGCAACTCCCCGCCCCGGGCGGCGGCCCGGCGGTGCAGCACGAGCAGCGCGGCCAGCTGAACGAGGCGCCCGGCGCCGGCCTGCGAGGGGCCGGCGTCCACCATCGCGACCGTCCGTCCGCGCGGCTTCGCGGTGCGGAACTCGGGTGCCAGATAGAGGAGTTCACGATCGACGAAGCGACGCAGGAACTCCTCGGGGTGCTCCTCGGCGAGCAGCCACTCGGCGGGCAGCAACTGGTCGGGGCGCCCGGACCGGCCGATCCCGCCCACGCCGTCCGGCTCCCCCGGCCCGTCGGCCACCGGCTCGCGCTCGCCGACGAGCGCGTCCAGACGGCGCAGCAACGGTCCCAGGGCGGTCGCCAGTTCAGGGGTGAGCGCGGACAGCGCCCCGCCCCAGGACGCCAGTCCGACCGGGAGGCGGGCGGCGCTCACCGCTCGGCCCTCCGGGCATACGGCGTGAGCGCCTCCGGGTCGGTGGCGGGGGCGGGCTGGGCGGCGACGAGGGCGTGGTCGGGGGTGAGCACGCAGAGGTCGCCCGGGCCCGCGCCGAGGGCGGTGCGCCAGAGGGCGGCGGCGGGCCGGGGGCGGGCGGTCGTGGGGACGAGCAGGTCGCCGTCGCGGCCGAGGTAGCGGGCGCCGTCCGACCACGGGAGGTCGGGTTCCGCGCCGAGGACGAGCAGCGCGGTGTCGTCGGCGAGCACACCGAGCCGGGCGCCGCCGGTGAGCCGGTCCC
>NZ_BAAAKJ010000557.1:0-472 GCF_039527695.1 Kitasatospora putterlickiae | reverse complement strand
CGGCGGAGCCGACGGCGAGCACGGCGGCGGCGGGGAGCGGCGGCTCGCGGCGCTCCCAGCGCAGGGCGACGGCGGGTGGTGCGGGGTCGGCGGTCATGACGGCGCGACCGCCGTGACGAGCTCGGCACGTATGCCGACGAGCACGGCGGGCAGGTCGGCCGGGGCGAACCCGGCGTCGATCTCGCGCAACGCGGCCTCCAGGCGAAGCCGGGAATCACGCCCCTCGGGCAGGTCGCGGTGTTCGGCCAGCAGGGCGGCGCCGGTGCGGGCGAGCCGTTCGGCGCGGGCGGCCGTGCTGCGGGAGAGTTCCTCGGCGGCGTGCGCCAGCGAGGTGTTGGCGGCCTTCTCGATCAGGTCGGCGAGGGTGTCACGGGCGAGCGCCTGGGTGTCGGCGGTGGGGGCGATCAGCGGCAGGACCCACAGGTCGCGGGCGGTGGCGGCGTCGCGCCCGTCCAGGACGGCGGCGGCCGCG
>NZ_BAAAKJ010000556.1:484-1283 GCF_039527695.1 Kitasatospora putterlickiae | reverse complement strand
CGCGCAGGTCGCCGCTGGCGAGCAGCAGCTCGCCGAGGCGGTCGGCGATCCGCGGGCTGGTGCGGCGGGTGCCGTGTTCGAGCTTGCTGACGGCGGTGTGGTCGTAGCCGATCTCGGCGCCGAGCTGGGCCTGGGTGAGGCCGGCGCGGCGGCGCCACTGGCGCAGGCGAAGTCCGAAGGCCCGCCAGGCCTCGTCCTCGACGGGCTTGGTGACCGCCCGGTTCCGGTGCAACGGGGCTGCCCTCCCGAGTGCGTTCCGGGCCTTCCGGTGGGGAGGTCCGCTCAGGAGGACGGTACTGGACGACGGCCTCCGGCGTACATGCGATGGTCTCAACCACTTTCGGTAACTGGTCTCTACCTCTCCACATTTTGGTCTCAACCTCTTCAGCCGACGCTCCCGCGCGCCCGCGGCCGGCCGCGCCACCCCTCCCACCTGCCCGGACGTCGCTCCGGACGGCAATTCCCCGCCGCCCAAAGGTTCCTGACGGCACTTGACGGAACTTGCCAACCGCTCGCCCCGCACGTCAGCGCCGTTGACCGGGCCATGACGGCGTGTGAGGGTTCCGGCACCCGAGCGCGGACGCCCGCACGGGCCGCCCCCCAAACGGCCCCACGGAGAGCGCCCTGAACGGCACGCCGTCCGCGATCGAGCACCCCCACGTTCGAGGAGCCTCGGAATGAAACGCAGATTGCTGACGGCGGGAACCACCCTGGCCGTCCTGGCCGGCATGCTGACCGCCACCGCGGTCGGCCAGGCCGCCGCCGCCCCCGGCCCGGCCGCATCCACACCCCCCAGCGC
>NZ_BAAAKJ010000556.1:0-459 GCF_039527695.1 Kitasatospora putterlickiae | reverse complement strand
CGGCGGCCTCTACTCGGTCGCCTACGAGCGCACCTACAAGGGCCTGCCGGTGGTCGGCGGCGACGCCGTCGTCCTCGCCGACGGCCAGGGCCAGGTCCGCGGACTGCAGTCCGCCACCTCCGGCCCGGTCGGCGTGCCGACCACCCCCCTGGTCAGCGCCGCCAACGCGGAGAAGACCGCCCGCACCAGGCTCGCCCAGGTGGACGGCGTGCAGTCGCGCCGCCTGGTCGTCCGGGTCCAGGACGGCGCCGGCCGCCTCGCCTGGGAGACCGTGCTCACCGGCCGCACCGCGACCGCCCCGAGCACCCTGCACGTCTTCGTCGACGCCCGCAGCGGCGAGGTCATCGACAGCTACGACGACGTGCGCGCCGGCACGCTCAACAGCAAGTGGAACGGCCCCTCGCCGACCATCAGCACCACCGGCTCCGGCAGCTCCTACTCGCTGCGCGACCCCAGCCG
>NZ_BAAAKJ010000555.1:0-726 GCF_039527695.1 Kitasatospora putterlickiae | reverse complement strand
AGTGCGGTAGATTGCCCGACTCTTCAGTATCTCTATTAATTCTTTTAAAGGGGTCATGACAAGGTTTAATGTTGGGCGTTTTTTGATGTCATACGTAATAATTTCTCCGTTATAAAGGTCAAGAATCGGATTTAAATATAACTTCTCTTCGCCTAGACATTTGAATTCCGTTATGTCTGTTACTAACTTTTGAAGTGGAATAGATGTGTTAAAACGGCGAGACAATCGGTTTTTCGCCACTTTTCCAACGTTCCCCTTATAGGAATTGTATTTACGGGATTTCCGCATAAATTTCACACATTTTAATCCCAATTCTCGCATAATGCGATACACTTTTTTATGGTTGATAACATATCCTAATTTCTTTAGTTCTCCTGTAATACGTTTATAGCCATAACGTTCATGGAACTTTTTAAATAAATCTGTAATGATTTCTTTTAATACTGTGTCCGAATCTTCTCTTCCAAAATTTTTCACATGATAGTGATAGGTTGCTTCAGGAATACCCACAATAGGAAAAATATCTTTTAATCGGAATCCTTCTTCTTTGAGTTCGAATGCCACCTTTGCCTGTGCTTTTCGTAGAAGGCATTCGGATTCTCCCGAAAAGCTTTTAGCTTTTTTAAGTAGGCATTCTCTAGCCTTAGTAGTTCATTCTCACGTTCTAACTCTTCTTCACGTGTTCTCTTTTTTGCTTTCTGCTTCTTCTGTTTCATGGGTTTTTTA
>NZ_BAAAKJ010000554.1:0-1979 GCF_039527695.1 Kitasatospora putterlickiae | reverse complement strand
GTCGCCCCCTCGGTACGGGGGCGACGGCGCGGGTGTTCAGCGGGGAGTGCTCACTCCCACTCGATGGTGCCCGGCGGCTTGCTGGTGCAGTCCAGCACCACGCGGTTGACGTCGCGGACCTCGTTGGTGATCCGGGTGGAGATGCGGGCCAGCACGTCGTACGGCAGGCGCGACCAGTCGGCGGTCATGGCGTCCTCGGAGGACACCGGGCGCAGCACGATCGGGTGGCCGTAGGTGCGGCCGTCGCCCTGGACGCCGACGCTGCGGACGTCCGCGAGCAGGACCACCGGGCACTGCCAGATCTCGCGGTCCAGGCCGGCCGCGGTCAGCTCCTCGCGGGCGATCGCGTCGGCCTCGCGCAGCAGGTCCAGGCGGTCCCTGGTGACCTCGCCGACGATCCGGATGCCCAGGCCCGGGCCCGGGAACGGCTGGCGCTGGACGATCTCCTCCGGCAGGCCGAGCTCCTGGCCGACCATCCGGACCTCGTCCTTGAACAGCTTGCGCAGCGGCTCGACCAGCGCGAACTGCAGGTCCTCGGGCAGGCCGCCGACGTTGTGGTGGGACTTGATGTTGGCGGTGCCGGTGCCGCCGCCGGACTCCACCACGTCCGGGTACAGGGTGCCCTGGACGAGGAAGTCGACCGACTCGCCGTGCTCGCCGGCCTCGGCGATGATCTCGGCCTGCGCCTGCTCGAAGACCCGGATGAACTCCCGGCCGATGATCTTGCGCTTCTCCTCCGGGTCGCTGACGCCCTTGAGCGCGTCGAGGAAGCGCTCCTGCGCGTCGACGACCTTCAGCTGCACGCCGGTGGCGGCCACGAAGTCCTTCTCGACCTGCTCGGTCTCGCCCTTGCGCATCAGACCGTGGTCGACGTAGACGCAGGTCAGCCGGTCGCCGATGGCCTTGTTGACCAGGGCGGCGGCGACCGCCGAGTCCACGCCGCCGGACAGGCCGCAGATCGCGCGCTTGTCGCCGACCTGGGCGCGGATCGCCGCGACCTGCTCCTCGACCACGTTGCCGGTGGTCCAGGTGGGGGCGAGGCCGGCGCCGCGGTAGAGGAAGTGCTCCAGGATCTGCTGGCCGTGGTCCGAGTGCAGCACCTCGGGGTGGTACTGGACGCCGTAGAGCCGGGCCTCGTCGTTCTCGAAGGCCGCGACCGGCACCACGTCGGTGGAGGCGGTGACGGTGAAGCCCTCGGGGGCCGCGGAGCAGGCGTCGCCGTGCGACATCCACACCGAGTGCTCGGCCGGGACGCCCTCGAACAGGGTCGAGCCGGTGCGCGAGACGGTCAGCGGGGTGCGGCCGTACTCCCGGGCGCCGGTGTTGTCGACGGTGCCGCCGAGCACGGTGGCCATCAGCTGGAAGCCGTAGCACATGCCGAAGACCGGCACGCCGGCCTCGAAGATCGCGCCGTCGAGGCGCGGCGCGCCCTCCTCGTAGACCGACGAGGGACCACCGGAGAGGATGATCGCCTTCGGGTTCTTGGCGAGCATCTCGGCGACCGGCATGCTGCTCGGCACGATCTCGCTGTAGACCCGGGCCTCACGCACCCGACGGGCGATGAGCTGGGCGTACTGGGCACCGAAGTCGACGACCAGGACGGTGTCGGTCTCAGGTGCGGACTGGACGGGAGTAGCAGAGGACACGGACGGCCTTCCGGCAGCGGTACGAAAGGTGTCGCGCGGCACGCCCTACGGAGGGTGCGCGGCGGGCGACGGGCTGGGGTCTGCCATCGAGTCTACCGGGCTGGCCGGTTTCACTCGTCTGCCCGCCCCGGCGGCCGTGACCGTCGCGGCGCCCGGTTCGTTGCTCCGGGCGGACCGTACGACCCGCGCCGCGCCCGCCAGACGCGCCGCCCCGCCCCGGCCAGGGCCCCGTACGGCACTGCAGGACCACGCGTGGAGCTCACCCCAGTCCACCGGCGCGCGTGGCGTCGTCGCGGAGAACCGGCCCCGGGCCGGGGAGCGGCTCGCCGAGAG
>NZ_BAAAKJ010000553.1:0-903 GCF_039527695.1 Kitasatospora putterlickiae | reverse complement strand
CCGTCCAGGTGGCGCCCCGAGCCGGGGCGCCGGAGCTGCCCTCCGGGCTGACCGGACGGTCCTGGCTGGTCGCCGACGCCGCGACCGGCGAGGTGCTCGCGGCCCGCGACGCGCACCTCCCCCTGCCGCCCGCCAGCACGCTCAAGATGCTGTTCGCCGACACCGTGCTGCCCAGGTTCGACCGCTCCCTGGAGCACCGGGTGACCCCGGCCGAGCTCGCCGGGGTGGGCGCCGGCAGCAGCCTGGTCGGGATCAAGGAGAACCTGCCCTACCGGGTCGAGGACCTCTGGCGCGGGGTGTTCCTCGCCTCCGGCAACGACGCCGTGCACGTCCTCTCCCACATGAACGGCGGGCTGGCCCGCACGGTCACGCAGATGCAGGAGCGGGCGAACGCCCTCCAGGCCCGCGACACCCGGGTGGTCACCCCGGACGGCTACGACCAGGACGGCCAGGTCTCCTCGGCGTACGACCTCACGCTGTTCGCCCGGGCCGGGCTGCGCAACCCGGACTTCCGGGCCTACTGCGCGACCCGCACCGCGCGCTTCCCCGGCGGGCTCGACCTGGCGACCGGACAGCGGACCGCCTTCGACATCGCCAACACCGACCGGCTGCTGGGCAAGTACCCCGGCCTGATCGGGGTGAAGAACGGCTACACCACCAACGCGGGCGCCACCTTCACCGGCGCGGCCGAACGCGGCGGCCGGACGCTGCTGGTGACGGTGATGCACCCGGAGCAGCAGTCCAAGGTGTACGACGAGGCGGCGGCGCTGCTGGACTGGGGCTTCGCGGCGGCGGGCAAGGTCGAGCCGGTCGGCGCCCTGGTGGAGGAGCTGGGCGTGGCGGGCACGGCGGCCGGGCCGGAGGCCGACGCGTCCGCCCCGGCGACGGGGGGCGAGCCGCCGG
>NZ_BAAAKJ010000552.1:315-6488 GCF_039527695.1 Kitasatospora putterlickiae | reverse complement strand
GCAACCGCGCCCCGGGTGGCGCGGACGGCACGGGCGGCATGGGCGAGGGGCCCGGCGGCATGGGCGGGCTGCTGATGGGGGCCGAGGTGAGCGACGAGGCCGCCGCCCTGCTGAAGGAGGGCGCCGACGGCTACCGCTGGGCCGCCGCGGCCAGTGGTTCGCAGTACGCCGCCGGCTACCAACTCGCCTCCGGTGTCCCGGTGATGGCCCTCGGCGGCTTCAACATCAGCGACCCCTCGCTCAGCCTGAGCGCCTTCCAGCAGTACGTGCGGGAAGGCAAGGTGCACTGGTTCATCGCCGGCTACGCGTTCGGCGCCGTCGGCGGCGAGGCGGCCGGCACCGACGCCGCTCCGGCCGGTCAGGGCGGCGAGGCGGGCCGGTCGCAGACCGCCGAGATCGAGGCCTGGGTGACGAGCCACTACACCGCCAGGACGGTCGGCGGCTCGACCTTCTACGACCTCAGCCGGCCCCCCACGTCCTGACCCGGCCCGACCCGACGGCGGGTCCCCGCTACCGCGCGGCGTCGGTCGCGCAGCGCGTCCCGGCGGCCGGCACCGTGCCGTCGACGAGGAAGGAGTTGACGGCCGTGCGGACGCACTCGCTGCGCCCGTACCCGGTGTGGCCCTCGCCCTCGCGGGTGAGCAGCACGGCGTTGCCGAGCTGGGCGGCGAGCTTCTCCGCGTTGGCGTACGGCGTGGCCGCGTCGCCGGTGGAGCCGACCACCACGATCGGCGTCGCGGCCTTCGAGGTGATCGGGTGCGCCTTCTCGGCCGAGCGGAACGGCCAGTTCCGGCAGTCGGGGTCGAACAGCGCCGCTCCCGGCTCGCGCCGGCTGATCAGCGGGGCCTTGGCGGCCATCTCGGCGTACGCGGCCTGCAGCGCCTCGCCGGTCGGGACGCCGGTCGCCCCGTCGGCGCAGTAGACGGCGGTGTAGGCGTCGGCGGAGACGCTGTAGTGGCCGTCCTTGTCGCGCTTGTTGTAGGAGTCCGCGTAGGCGAGCAGGTAGTCGCCCTTGCCGCGGGCCATGGCCCAGCCGAGGTTGTTGGCCAGGGAGTCCCAGGCGCTCTCGTCGCCGTAGAGGCCCTCGATCATTCCGGTCCAGGCCGCGGTGGAGGTGAGGACGCGGCCGTCCTTGGTGGTGAGCGGCTTCTTCTTGAGCCCGTCGAGGAAGTCGGCGAGCTTCTCGGGCGCCTTGTCCGGGTCCTTGCCGAGCGGGCACTGCGCCTGCTTGGCGCAGTGGGCGGCGAACGCCCGCAGCGAGCGCTCGAAGCCCGCGTACTGCTCGATGTTGTTCTCCGCCAGCGGCTTGGCCGGGTCGACCGCGCCGTCCAGGACGAGCCGGCCGACGCGGTCCGGGAACTCCTCCGCGTAGACGCTGCCGATGTAGGTGCCGTAGGAGAGCCCGAGGTAGCTGAGCGTCCGGTCGCCGAGCGCGGCCCGCAGCACGTCCATGTCGCGGACGGTGTCGCGGGTTCCGACGTGCTCCAGCAGCTTGCCGTACTTGGCCTGGCAGGCCTCCGCGAGGACCTTCCCGTGCTCGGGGCCGAGGTCCTCGCTGGTGACCCAGGCGTCCCGGGTCCGGTCGTCCAGGCAGTTGATCGGCGCGCTGAGGCCGGAACCGCGGGGGTCGAGGCCGACGATGTCGTAGTGGTCGCGCAGCGGGCCGTCGTAGTCCTTCTGGCCGCGCTGGACCATGCCGACGCCGCTGCCGCCGGGCCCGCCCGGGTTGACCAGGAGGGAGCCGGTCCGCTCACCGGGCTTGGCGCTGGTGATCCGGGCGACACCGATGTCCAGGGTCTCGCCGGCCGGCTGGGCGTAGTCCAGCGGGACCTTGAGGGTGGTGCACTGCACCGCCGACTCGTCGGTCTTCTCGGTCTTCGGGTCGTCCTTGCAGGCCGCCCAGGCGAGCTGCTGGCCGTAGAAGGCCTGGAGGGCCGGGTCCGCCTGGCCGGTGGGCTTCACGGTCGGCGTCGGCGTCGGCGTGGCGGTCGGCACGGGCGTCCCGGTCGCGCTGGGCGAGGGCGCGGTGGTCGCGACGGTGGACGGCGCGCCGGAGGCCGCGCCGGTGGTGCCGCCCGAACCGCCGCAGGCGGCCAGCAGGGTGGCGGCGGCGACGGCGGGCAGGGCGCGTCGCGAGAACCGGATGATCATCGAATGCACCGCACACGAATACCATCTGACGATCACACGGTTAACGGCGCCCCGGCCGCCGCGCCCCCGCCCGCCGCGCGCACTTCATGACAAACAGCGACGAACCCTCAGAGGAAACGTTTCCTCAGCTCTCACCGCAGCCGCCCGTCAGCCGCCGCACTGCTGCAGCATCGCCTTCTTGTCCGCCGTCGTCACCGGCAGCCGGTACTTCAGCGACACCTGCGCGAAGCGCACCGCGTACGCGCAGCGGATCTCCGGGTTGGCGGGCAGCCAGGCGGACGGCCCGGAGTCGCCCTTGGAGGCGTTCTGCGAGCCGTCGGCCGGGATGAGGTTCAGCGGGTCGTTGGCGATCTGCACCCGCTTCGACTTCTCCCACGTGCTCGCGCCCATCTGCCAGTCGTAGGACAGCGGCATCACGTGGTCTATCTGGATCTTCGAGGCCTGCTGCTTGTTCCAGTCCACCGTCTTGCCGGTGTACGGGTCGTGGATGGTCATCGAGGTGACCACGCACTTCGAGCCGTCCTTGCGCTCGACCGCCGAACCGTCCCTGGCCAGCAGGTCGTTGCGGGTGTCGCAGTTGTTGTGGCCGCCGGGCACGCCGTCCACGTTGTCGGTCCAGGCCGGGCCGAACTCATTGCGGTCGTAGCCGTCCTTGGGGCCGGCCGCGGCGGTGGCGACCTTGGCGATCAGCTCCCGGCCCGACTTCTGCTCCTCGGGCGACGTCAGCGGCGCCAGACCGGGCTTGGTGCCGTCCGGGTTCTCCAGCGGGCTGGTCCCCCGGCCCGCGGAACCCGCCGGCCCCGCACCGGCGGACGCGCCGCCGTCCGCCCGCTTCCCGTCGTCCGAGCAACTGCTCAGCACCGCGGCGGATATCAGGAGGACGACGGCGGCGGCGGACAGGGTGGTGCGACGACGGGCGGGCACGGGGACTCCCCAGGTGGGCGGGCGGCTGACGGCGCACCAGCAGACCAGCCGCCCCGCAGGGGGTCAAGCCACCACAACACGGACCTTTTCGATCATGGCGAAGCTCACACCCGCAGGTCCCGGACGATCTCCTCGACCACCGTCTCCAGCGGCGTCGCCGCCACCCCCAGCACCTCCCGGGTGACCGCCGAGTCGAGCAGCAGCGGCCGGTCGTACAGGTAGCCCATCTCCTCGACCTCGGCGAGCATCTCGTCCCCGGACCGGGCCAGGTCCGCCGCCGCGATCGCGGTGAGCGCCGGCTCCGGAGCACCGGCCGCCGTCGCCAGCAGCCCGGCCAGCTCGCGGGCGGACGCCTCGCCGGTACTGGGCACGTGCCAGGCCCGGCCCCAGGACGCCTCGTTGCGCGCGGCGGCCACCAGGGTGCCGGCCACGTCGCCGACGTAGCTCCAGCTGTGCGGCGCGTCCAGGTCGGCGGGGTAGCCGACCGGCTCGCCCGCCACCACGGCCGGCGCCACGGTGAAGGCGAACAGCGAGGTCGCGGCGCGGCCGAGGAAGTCGCTCGCCCGCACCTCGGTGACGCGCGCCCGGCCCGCCGCGTGGGCGGCCAGCGCGTCCGCCCACAGGGCCGCGCGCAGCGTGCCCTTGCGGCTGGTCGGGGCGGCCGGCAGGTCCTCGGTGAGCGGGCCGTCCACCGGGCCGTAACCGTAGACGTTGCCGAGCATGACGTAACCCGCGCCGGTCCGCTCGGCGGCGGTCAGCAGGGCGGCGGCGAGCGGCGGGAACCCGGTCAGCCAGTGGTGGTACGGCGGGGCCGCGCAGTTGATCAGCGAGGCCGCGCCCTCGACCAGCGCGGTGAGGGCGTCGGCGTCGGTGGCGTCGGCGGCGACCCGCTCGACGCCCGGGTGCCCGGGGCCGGTGCCGCGCCGGGTGACGAGACGGACCCGCTCGCCCTCCCCGGCCAGGCGCAGGGCGGTGGCGGTGCCGGTCGGGCCGGCTCCGGTGACGACGTGGAAGGACATGGGAGGCTCCCGGGTTGGCGGAGGGGGTGGTGGCGCCGGACTGGCGGCGCCGTGATCAACTCTCGGCCAGGGGCCCGCCGCGCGGCAGGGCTCCGGCTGCCAAGGTTCCGGAGGTTCTGGCCATGCACTCGTCCGTACGGCCGCCCGCGGACGTCCACCGGGTCGCGGTCGTCGCCGTGCCCCCGGTGACCACCTTCGACCTCGCCATCCCCGACATCGTCTTCGGCTCCGCCGAGTTGGACGGCCACCCGGCCTACCGGGTGCGGATCTGCACGGTCGAGCCGGGACCGGTGGCGAGCACCAGCAGCCTCCAGGTCGTCGTCCCGCACGGCCTGGACGCGATCGCCGACGCGGACACCGTGCTGGTCACCGGCTCGGCCTCCCGGGCCGACGCCGACGAACGGATCCTCGCCGCCCTGCGCGCGGCGGCCGCCCGGGGCGCCCGGATGGCCTCGATCTGCACCGGCGCCTTCGTCCTCGCCCAGGCCGGACTGCTCGACGGGCACAGCGCCACCACCTACTGGGTGCAGGCCGGCGCACTGGAGCACCGCTTCCCCCAGGTGCGGGTGCTCCCGCAGGCGCTGTTCGTCGACGACGGCCCGGTGCTCACCTCGGCCGGGCTCACCGCCGGCATCGACCTCTGCCTGCACATGGTGCGCACCGACCACGGGGCGGCGGTGGCCAACGCGGTGGCCCGGCTGGCGGCGGTCTCGGCGGTCCGCGACGGCGGCCAGGGCCAGGTCCTGCCGACGCCGGTGGCCGCCCCGGACGGCAGTTCGCTCGCCGCCACCCGCGCCTGGGCCCTCGCCCGGCTCGCCGAACCGCTCACCCTGGCCGGGCTGGCCGCGCACGCGGGGGTGAGCGTGCGCACCCTCAACCGCCGCTTCCAGGCCGAGGCCGGCACCACCCCGCTCCAGTGGCTGCTCACCCAGCGCCTTGAACAGGCCCGGGAGCTCCTGGAGTCCACCACCCTGCCGGTCGACCGGATCGCCGCCCGCACCGGCTTCGTCACCCCCGACTCGCTCCGCCGGCACCTGCTCCAACGCGTCGGCATGACGCCCCGCGCCTACCGCACCCACTTCCCCCGGCCGCGGACCCGGGCGGAGAGCTGACGCCCGGCGGGCGGGCGCGGCGGTCGTGGCATCGTCCGACCGCCGCCGGGCGGGCTGTGCGGCGCCGTGCGGGCGGGCACGCTGGGTGCATGGGACGAAGCGATGCGGTGGCCGCGCTGGTGCTGGCCGCCGGGGGCGGACGGCGGTTGGGCGGGCGGCCGAAGGCGCTGATCCGGTACCGGGGCCGGCCACTGGTGGAGCACGCGGTGGCGGTGGTCCGCGCGGGCGGCTGCCGGGAGGTGACGGTGGTGCTGGGCGCGGCCCGGGAGCGGGTGCGGTCGACGGCCCATCTGCCGGGCTGCCGGCTAGTGGCCAATCCGGACTGGGCGGACGGCCTGGGGTCCTCGCTGCGCGCCGGCCTGGCCGCGCTGCCCGCCCGGTCCCCGGCGGCGCTGGTGATGCTGGTGGACACGCCGGGGGTGAGCCCGGC
Source organism: Kitasatospora putterlickiae (assembly GCF_039527695.1). Taxonomy (NCBI): domain Bacteria; kingdom Bacillati; phylum Actinomycetota; class Actinomycetes; order Kitasatosporales; family Streptomycetaceae; genus Kitasatospora; species Kitasatospora putterlickiae. The sequence goes on along the minus strand of NZ_BAAAKJ010000552.1, from coordinate 852 downwards.
CGCGGTGGCCCGGTTGCTGGCCGCGCACCGGGCCGGCGCGGAGCTGGCCGCCGCGGCGTACGGCGGCCGGCGCGGGCACCCGGTGCTGATCGGGGCCCGGTACTTCGCCGAGGCGGTGGAGGGCGCGCGCGGCGACACGGGGGCGCGCGCGCTGCTGGCGGCGCATCCGGACGACCTCACGCTCGTCGAGTGCGCCGATGTCGCCGTACCGGACGACCTGGACACCCCGGCCGATCTCGCCCGCTGGGGCGCCGGGTGACTCACGCGCCGCACCCGACCGCACCGGTGCCCCCGCGTTCGCCCCGGTCGGGGCCCCGGCTACCGCGCGAGGGGGAGGCGTCTCCTCCTCACCGGCGACCGATCGAGCGCACACCCCTGATTCCTCCCTGAGGATTGCCGCATTCCGCGCCGCGCCCCCCGGGTTTCGGGGAGCATGGGACACGTCACCCACCCCCGATTCGAACGGACGGTGCCCGCGATGCCCGGACTGCCCGACGACTTCACCGGACACGACCCGGCCGGCCGCGGCCCGGGGGC
>NZ_BAAAKJ010000552.1:0-289 GCF_039527695.1 Kitasatospora putterlickiae | reverse complement strand
TGCCCCGCCTGCCGGCGGGAGCACCTCTACGAGCCGCCGTCGCTGCCCTGCCCGTGCGGCGCCTCGCTCAAGGTGCCGCTGCTGCGCGGCGGGGTTCCGGTGCAGGTCCGGTTCCGGTCGTGGGAGGACTCCTGGCTGAGCATGCGCTGTCCGCACTGCGGGCGCTCCGACCAGTGGCCGCAGCCCGAGTTCACCTGCAACTGCGGGGCCACCGTGCGGCTCCCGGTGGACCGGACGACCCGGCTGGGCGGCGGCTCCACCGCCGGCCCGCTGGGCGCCGCCGCCGGCG
>NZ_BAAAKJ010000551.1:0-7029 GCF_039527695.1 Kitasatospora putterlickiae | reverse complement strand
GTACCGGGCCGCCGGCGCGGCTCGGTACGGCTCCGGCGGCCCGGTACGGCCGCGGGCGGTCAGGCCTTGCGGGCCAGCCCGCACCACATCGGCATCGGCCGCGGGCCCGCCTCGCCGGGCTCCGGCCGCCAGTCGGGCAGCTCGGCCACGCCGGGCTCGACCGGCTCCAGGCCGGCGAAGTACAGGTCGGCGGTCTCCTCCCGGGTCCGGCGCACCACCGACTCGCCCCACTGCTGGTTGAGCAGTTCGAATGCCTCGTCCATCGCGGCGTCCTCGCCGACCCGGGCGAACTGGGAGAAGGCGACGTGGCTGCCCGGGGGGACGGCGTCCACGATGCGCTTCATCAGCTCGGCGGGGCCCTGCTCGTCCGGGAAGAAGTGCAGGACGCCGAAGAGGATCACGCCGATCGGCTGCTCGAAGTCCAGCACCGCCCGCGCCGCGTCGAGGATCCTGTCGACCTCCTTCATGTCGCCCTGGAGGTAGCGGACCTCGTCCCGGGGCAGGCCGGCCAGCAGGTGGCGGGCGTGCGCCACCACGACCGAGTCCTTGTCGACGTAGACGGTCCGGGCGTCCGGGTGGACGCCGCGCGCCACCTCGTGGGTGTTGTTCATGGTGGGCAGGCCGGTGCCGATGTCGAGGAACTGCCGGATGCCCGCCTCGGCGGCCAGGTAGCGGACGATCCGGACCAGCGCGCCGCGCGCCGCCTGGATGTCCACCCGGACGTCGCCGCCCGGCCAGGAGGCGAAGGCGAACTCGGCGGCGGCCCGGTCGGCCGCGAAGTTCGCGGTGCCGCCGAGCATCAGGTCGAACACCCGGGAGACGTGCGGGACCTCGGGGTCGACCCCCGCGATGTGCCCGGACTCCGCGCTTTCCACAGTCATCGCAGTTCCTTTCCGAAAGGCCGCGCCCGGAAAGCGCGGAGGTGTTTTCCGGTTTTCCGGCGACCGGAGGACGCCGGAAGAGATTGTTTCAGCGGAGCCCGCCCGGGGCTTACTCCGAGAATGCCCGACCGTGCAATTCAGGAGGGGTCCCCGCGCAGCGCCTCGGCGATCCGCTCACCGATCAGCACGGTGGTCAGCGCGATGTTGGCGCACACCATGGACGGCATCACGGAGGCGTCGGCCGCGTACAGGCCGGCCACGCCCCGGACGGCGCCGAACTGGTCCACCACCGCGCCCGGGTCGCCGGCCGGGCCCATCCGCAGGGTGCCGGCCGGGTTGAAGGCGGTGTCGACGACCGTCTCGACGTACTCCCGCAGCAGTTCCTCGTCGTCGACGGTCCGCTCGTCCAGCGCGACCACCCGCTCGGCCCGCGCCCCGATCCCGGCCGAGTTCGCCAACCGCCAGCAGGTGCGCACCGCTTCGGCGAACAGGCCGTGGTCGCGCGGGTCGGTGAGGTAGCCGAGGTCGATCCGCGGCGCGGCGCGCGGGTCGGCGGAGGCGAGGGTGACCCGGCCCCGAGAGTGCGGGCGGCGGACCACCGCCATGATGCCGAACACCCCGTCGACGCCCGCCGCCTCGCGCAGCCGGGGGAAGTGGTGGGCCAGGTTGAAGTGGTTCACCATCGCGTAGTACATGTCGTTGAAGCGCTCCGCCTCCCCGGCGGGCGCGGGCCCGGTGGTGCGCAGCACGATCTGGCCGGTGGAGGCGCTGCGGTCGGCGGCGCCGGGCCTGGGCGTCAGGAAGACGCCGATCCGCGGCTGGTCGACCAGGCCCTCCCCGACGCCCGGCAGGTCCGCCCGGACCGGGATGCCCAGCTCGGACAGCCGCCCGGCCGGGCCGACGCCCGAGCGCAGCAGGACGGCGGGCGAGCCGATCGCGCCCGCCGCGAGCACGATCCGCCGGGCCCTCAGGTCGTACGTGGCGCCGTCCGCCAGGACCCGGACGCCGCGCGCGACGCCGTCGCCGTCGATCAGGACCCGGTCGGCCAGGGCGTCCGGGACGATGGTGAGGTTGGGGCGGCCGGCGGCGGGCCACAGGTACGCCATCGCGGTGGAGACCCGCTCGCGGGCGTCACGGCGGTTGGAGGGGATGGGCCCGACGCCGGTGGACAGCGGGTGGTTGTGGTCGGCGGCGTGCGGGTGGCCGGCCTCCAGGCAGCCGTCGAGGAAGAGCCGCTGCACGGTGGTGAGTTCCTCCGGGCGCCAGCGGCGGACCGGGATCGGGCCGCCGGTGCCGTGGTGCGGGTCAGCACCGAAGTCGAGGTCGTCCTCGATCGCGCGCAGCCGGGGCAGCGCCTCCTCCCAGCTCCACGCCGGGTTGCCGAGGGCGGCCCACTCGTCGAGGTCGGCGGGGGTGGGGCGGATCACCACCGTGTTGCCGACGGCGGAGGAGCCGCCGGTCACCTTGCCCTGCGGGAAGGCGGTGCGCCGGCTCGCGGTGAGCCGGGCGGACAGGCCCCAGCCGTGCCGGGCCAGCGACATCGCGTTGCCGTTCAGCAGGTCGTCGGGGGTCCGCTCGCGGGTGGCGTAGTGCGGGCCGGCCTCGATCAGCGCCACCCGCCGGGCGCCGTCCTCGCTGAGCCGGGCCGCGACCACCGCGCCCGCGGTGCCGGCACCCACCACGATGTCGTCGAAGGAGTCTGGGACGGCCATGCGGTTCTCCCCGATCGGTGCGGTCGAATTTCCCGCACCGTATCGCCGGGGCGCCCGTCCGCACTTCTCACGGCTTGCCGGAAAGGCCGCCCGGAATTCCGCCGGGGGAATTCCGGGCGGGACATAAGGCATTCCTGGAGAAGCCCGGCCGGGGTTCGGCCGCTCACCATCCGGCGGGCACCCACCGCGCGTGGAACCCGTGCGGCACCCGCACCGGCAGCGGCACCACCGCGACCGGCGGGCCGGTGAAGTCGGCGGTGTCCAGCACGACCAGTTCGCTGCGGTCGGCGGCCGGGTCGTACACCAGGGTGAGCAGCCAGCCGTCGGCCTCGGGGGCGAGCGCGTCGCGCGGCACGAAGACGGGTTCGCCGCTCTGCCGTCCGCCGGTGAAGGCGTGCCGGTCGGTGCGGCCGGTGGCGAGGTCGTGCCGCAGCAGCGCGGGACCGCAGAGCGCCGCGCCCTGGCCGGGGACGAGTTCGACGGTGAAGGCGTAGCGGTACGGCAGGCCGGTGCGCCGTTCGTCGATGCGCGGGAACTCCTGGACCCGGCCGTCGAGCCGGCGTTCGAGCACGGCGCCCTCGCGGGGGTCGAGGATCCAGCGCCACAGGGTGGGCGCGGACTCGCTGGGGTGCAGCCGGTCGCGGTCGAAGGCGCGTTCGTGGCGGATCACGTCGACGGTGATCCGGCCGTCGGCGTCCTCGAAGGCGTTGACGGGGTGGAAGACGAAGCAGGGCGGGACGTCGAGCCAGAGGGCGGTGGCCCCCGTCCGGTCGCGGCGGACGATGCCGACCCTGGCCTCGCGGTCGGGCCGCCAGCTGTAGGGCGCGGGCGAGCCGGCCCGGGCCTCGGCGGGGTCGTGGGCGACCGGCAGGTCGAACAGGACCGCGTGGCGTTCGGTGAGCGCGAAGGCGTGCATCCAGGGGCGGCCCTTGACCGGCACGGGCAGCGCCTCGCGGACCCGGCCCTCGACGTCGACGGTGAGCAGCACGGCCTCGTCCCCGGCCGGGTCGACGGCGACGGCGTGGAGTTCCCCGGTCAGCGGGTCGGTGAGCGGGTGGGCGCAGAAGCCGCCGGGCAGGGTGGCGTCGAAGTCGGTGCGGGCGACGGTGCGCAGGCCGGGGTCCAGGACGAGCGGCAGGGCGCCGCCGTCGGTGACGGCCAGGGTGCGGCCGGCGTGGTGGACCAGGTTGGCGTTGACGTTGTCGTCGAGGCCGCGGCGCGGCCCGGGGGTGGGGAGTTCGCCGAGTTCGCGGCTGACGGTGTCGCCGCGCAGCCAGCGGTTGCGGTACCAGTGGGCGCGGCCGCCGCCGAGCCGCAGGCCGTGCACCATGCCGGCGCCGGCGAAGGCGTGCTGCACGGCGGGGTCGTGCTCGCCGCGGGTGTTGGGGCCGATCCGCAGGAAGGTGCCGTCCAGTTGCGGCGGCAGGTCGCCGTGGACGGTCAGGCCGGTGTGCCCGGTCTCGGCGGGCACCGGCCGGTAGCCGCGTCCGAGCAGGTGCGCCGTGCTGGACAGGTGGCTCGTTGACGTGTGACCCGTGGCGCGAGGCATGGCCCGCCCCCTCCATCGATAGCACCGTTATATAACGCTGTCATTGATGAGGGTCACAGGAGACTGACATACTGTCAAGGGTGAGTCCACGGCGGGTTGACCCGAATCTCAGAGACCAGCTGATCGAAGCCGCGGCGCGGCTGCTCAGCGAGGAGGGGCCGGCCGCGCTGTCCACGCGCAAACTGGCGGCCACCGTAGGAACCTCGACCATGGCGGTCTACACGCACTTCGGCGGCATGGACGACCTGGTGCGGGCGATGGTCCGCGAGGGCTTCACCCTGCTCAACCGGCGGCTGGAGGCGGTCGAGGAGAGCGACGACCCGGTCTCCGACGTGGTCGCGCTCGGCTGGGCGTACCGGGCCAACGCCCGCGAGCACCGGAACCTCTACAACGTGATGTTCGGCGGCTCCGGCCTCAGCGGCTTCTCGCTCACCGACGACGACCGGCAGCACGGCCGCTACACCCTGGGCGCCCTGGTCGGGGCGGTGAAGCGCTGCGTGGCCGCCGAACGCTTCCTGCCCTCCGATCCGGAGCTGGTCGCCCATCAGCTCTGGATCGCGCTGCACGGCCTGGTCATGCTCGACCTCGGCGGGTACCTGATCGAGCCGCTCACCGCGGACGTCTGCTTCGAGGCGCAGGTCTGCGGCATGATCCTCGGCGCCGGCGACGACCCCGAGCGCGCCCGGGAGTCGGTGTCCCGGGCGGCGGAGCGGCGGGTCTGAGCCACCCCCGCCCGGACCACCCCCGCCCGCGCCACCCCCGCCCGGACTACCCGTTCCAGGGCGCCGCCGGCCACCGGAGGACGCCGAGGTCGCCGAGCAGCCGGAGGTCCCAGTAGGCCACCGTGAACGCGCCCGCCACCAGCAGGGCGGAGGCGGTCAGCGTCGCCGCCCGGGCCGGACCGGAGGCCAGCCAGCGCTGCACGGGCGCACCGAGGACGCCGAACAGCGCCAGGAGCAGCAGCGCCATCACCAGGACGCCGCCGATCGACTGGAACACGGACGCCACCGCCCCGGACAGCAGTTCGCGCTCCAGGGCCGCCCGCCGGGTCGGGAAGGCCCCGACCAGAGCGCCGACCAGCACCAGCGGGGCGTTCGGGAAGCGCCGGGCCACCCCCGCCAGCGGGTCGGGCAGCACCCCGGCGGCGGCCAGCGCGATCGCCAGCAGGACCAGGCCGGCCACCCCGTACACGGCCATCGCCTGGACCCGCCCCGGCACGGCGGACCGGGTGCCGAGCAGGCCCTCCAGCACCCCGCAGCCGACGGCCGCCGGCAGCAGGCCGGCCGCCAGCGGGCCCAGCGGGTGGAGCGCGTGCGCCGCCCGGGGGCGGCGGATCAGGCTCATCCGCCCGACCAGCGGCCCCAGCAGGCCGAGCACCACCAGATGGCCGGCGCCGAACGCCCCGGCCAGGCCCGCGACGAAGGCGAACAGCGCGCCGGCGGCGAGGCCGCGCGGCGGCGCGCTCCCGGGGTCGTGCCCGAGCAGCCGGGCGGCGGCGGAGAAGGCCGCCCCGTCGTCCACCGGCCGCGCCGGCCACGCGTAGGCCAGCAGCACCCCGCCGAGCAGGCCCAGCACCACGACCAGGGCCCGGCGGCGCGGGAACAGGCCGTTGACGAACAGCGAGGTGGCGCGCGGCGGCGCCTTCACCGTCCAGCCCGTGGCGGTGGTCTCAGTCACGCGGTATCCCCCCAACTCGCCCCGGGCCGCTCCGGCGATCGCGCCGGAACCCCTGGTTACCCATACGTAACATGACAGATTGTCAGTTCAGTCGGCCCGAACGACTACTTCCGGATTGCCCCGCATCGGCACGGTGGGAGTAGTCCGCCGCGCCGGGGCCCCCAAGCATGGATGCGGAGAGCCGCGGCCACCCGGGCGCGCGGCGGGCGGGAGGCACTGATGAGCGGGAGCTGGCGGGCGGTCAGGCGCCGTCTGTTGACGCCGAGCCACAACGAGACGAAGTTGTCGACCCGGGGCTTCCACGTGAAGAGCCCCGAGGCGCGCGAGAACCTGGAGACCGTCGGCGCGACCTTCCTCGACGGTTACGCGATCGCCGTCGAGGCCCCCCACCAGGACGAGGCGCACCGGCTGCTGGAGCGGATACCGGTGCGCTACCGGGGCTTCGCCTACGAGGGCGCCGCGATGGGCCTGGCCATGCTGGACGGCCTGCCGGTCCCCGGCAACGGCCGGGTCGCGGAGTTCCTGGCGGGCCACGGCGCGCCGCACGACTACATGGTGCACGTCGGCGTCGGCTGGGCGATGGCCCGGCTGCCCCGCTTCCGCTGGGCCTCGATCGCGCCCGCGGACCCGCTGCTGCGCTGGCTCGCCCTGGACGGCTACGGCTTCCACCAGGCGTACTTCCGCACCGCGCGGTACGTGCACGGCCACTACCGCGAGAGCGCCTTCCCCTGGCCGGGCGACGAGACCCGGCGCTACGCCGGGCACGCCATCGACCAGGGCATCGGCCGGGCCCTGTGGTTCATCGGCGGCACCGACCCGGCCGTGGTCGCCGACCTGGTCGACGGCTACCAGGCCGACCGGCACGCCGACCTGTGGGCCGGCGTCGGCCTGGCCACCTGCTACGCCGGCGGCGCCACCGAGGACGAACTGCGCCTGCTGGTCGAGCGGGTCGGCCCGCACCGGCCCCAGTTCGTCCAGGGCGTGGCCTTCGCCTCCACGGCCCGGGTGGAGGCCGGACTGCTCACCGAGCACTCCGAGACGGCGGTCCGGCTGCTCTGCGGCCTCACCCCGCAGGAGGCCGCCGCGGTGTGCGAGCAAGCCCGGCCGCGGCCGGTCGTCGACGGCGCGCTGACGGCCTACGAGACCTGGCGGCGGAACATCGCCGAGCGGATCACCAGCGGCGCCCCCGAGGCCCGCGCGTGACCGCCGA
>NZ_BAAAKJ010000550.1:0-2834 GCF_039527695.1 Kitasatospora putterlickiae | reverse complement strand
GCCACCACGATGGAGAGCAGGCCGGCCAGCGCGAAGCCCTGGAGCTGCTCGGTTCGCAGCCGCTGGGCGGCGAAGGCGTCCAGTTCCGGGGTGAGCCGGTCGGCGACGGTGAGCCCGCGCACCTCCTGGCCGGCCACCGCGCAGGGCTCGTGGGACCCGGCCGCGCACAGCTGGTCGCGGGGCGTGGCACGCCAGGCGGTGAGGGCGTCACGCGCCTCGGCGAGCCCGGCCGGGGTGGCGCCCGGCCCGGAGCGGTCGGCGGCCACCGGCAGCTCCCAGGTGACGTCGAGCCCGGTCTCGTTCCGCGCGACCAGCTCGATCCCTCCGGCGCTGGTCAGCAGTTGGCCGTCCATCTCCCACTTGGTGCCGTTGTCGGCGGCGACCAGCACGGGCGAGGGCTGGACCAGGAACGGGGAGCGCCGCCAGAGCCGTTGCGCGCCCTGGTCGGTGCGGAAGACCCCGACCAGGACGACCTCGGCGTCCCACTTGTACCCGGTCAGCTCGTACCGCTCGCCGACGGTCAGGTGGAACCGCTCGCGGGTGGTTTCGGAGGCCGCGACCTCGATCGTCGGCGGCTCCTCGTCCGGGAGCCCCGGGAGCAGGTCGGCGGCGGGCTGCCGCGGCGCGCGGCCCTGGAGGTACTCGACGGGGCCGTCCGGGCCGTCGTGCTGGGCGTGGACCAGGTTGACCTTCGGCGGATCGCCGCCGTAGAAGGTGGCCACCCCGGGCCCGTGCACGCCCGCGAGTCCGGTGGCCACCCGGGCCCACGGCGTGCCGAGCTCGGCGGCGAGCCGCGGGCCGACGGCGGCGCGCACCCCGTCGCCGATCCGGTCCAGATCGCGGTCGAGCGTGCCGGGAGCCGGCTTCGGCAGCCACGGCTCCGGCGTGGTGACGGCGCCCGCGGAGAGCAGCGGCCCGGCCTCCACGGCGCGGTCCACCCGGTCCGCGAGGGTGCCGGCCGCCAGCCGGTCGAACCTCGGCGGCCAGCTCAGCGGGACCGCCGTGAGCAGGACGGCGAGCAGCGCGAGCACGGCCGCGACCGGCCAGGCGATCCTCGCCTCGCGCTGGATCAGGCGCAGGGTCAGCATGTGGGGCTCCCCCCGTCGAAGCGTCCGGTCCCGCGCCCGCCGGGCTTCCCGGCCGTCGTCCTCATCCGTCCTCCCCCGCGCGCAGGGCCCGGACCAGGTCGACGCGGGCCAGCAGCCGGGTGAGGACCAGGACGGCGAGGGCGAGCAGCAGCCCGGCGGCCAGCGCCGTGAGCACGGTGGCGGGCCGGCCGGGGGCGGTGGCCAGGGCCGGGAAGACCGGGCCCGCGCGGTCGTCCAGCACGGTGAAGGCCGGCAGCAGCGCCGCGAGCAGCAGGCCCAGCGCTCCGCCGAGCAGGACCGGCGGCACGGTCACCGCCACCTGTTCGGCGCGCAGCAGCGCGGTCAGTTCGCCGGTCCGCACGCCCAGCGCGCGCAGGACCGCGAACTCCCGTTGGCGGGAGCGGACGGCGCTCACCGTGTGCAGGGTCAGGGCGGTCACCGCGAACAGCGGCGCGGTGACCAGGACCAGCAGCCAGGCGCAGCGCAGCCCGGTCCGGAACGGGTCGTCCGCCAGGGCGGCGGCCACCTCCGGGGCGCTCTGCGGCCGGCCGAACCGGCCGTCGACGGCGACGGCGGCCCGGGTGGCGGCCGGGTCGTCGCTGGTCAGCCACCAGCGGGTGGCGGTGGGCGGCGGCGCCCCGGTGAGCGCGCGGTTGGCGGCGACCGCGCGCAGGTCCAGCAGCAGGTGGCCGTGGGTCCGGTCGTAGCCGGGCAGTCCGTCGACGACCCCGGTGATCAGCACCTTCTGAACGCCCCCGCCGTCGCGGTCCCAGTCGAGTTCGACGGTGTCGCCGGCCTTGGCGCGGACGGCGTCGAGCAGCGCGCGGTCGGCGAGCGCGGGCAGCACCGGGAGCACGGGGGCGCCGGTGCCGGGGCCGGGCCGCACCGTCAGGGCCACGGACTGGCGGGTGGCCCCGCTCAGCGGGTCGTGGGAGCGCAGCACCGCGTGCAGCAGGTCGGCGCCGCCGCCCTCCCAGCCGCAGGCGTCCGCGTACTCGCCCCGGGCGCCGGGGACCCCGGTGTCCCCGGGCGCGGTCTCGGTGCCGGGGCAGCCGAGCGCCGCCGGGTCCACGGGGGCCGGGTCGGCGCGGGCCCAGCTCCATCCCGGCGGCAAGGCGAGGTCGGTGCGCTGTCCGTCGGTGACGGCGCCGATCCTCGTCAGGCGCAGGTCGAGGGTGGTGCGCGCGCGCTGCCGGTCGGTGAAGTCGACGCCGAGCCGGCCGAGTGTCAGCGGGTGGGCGCGCCGTTCGCCGCCGGCCAGCGGGACGGTCACGGTGTGCGGCCGTCCGTCGGCCGGCAGCGGGACCGCCAGCTGCTCGGTCAGCCCGTTCGCGTCCTGGATCCACAGCAGCAGCTCCGGCCCGGGCTCCGGGAGCGGACGGTCGGCGCTCGCGGTCACGGTCACCTCCAGCGCGGTCGGCTCGCCGGGCACCGCGATCCCGTGGGCGGGCACGGCGGTCAGCGGGGCGAGCAGCGCGGGGGCCGGGCGGTCGGCGAGGTCCTGGCGCAGCGACGGCAGCCCGGCGGCGGAGGCGGCCGCGCTGTCGAGGGCGACCGTCTGGACCACGGAGGAGCCCACGAACACCGACTTCTCGGCGACCGGGGTGAGGCCGGTCACGCCCGGCAGGGCGGCCAGGGCGCCGTGCTGCCGCGCGGGCGGGCCCGACACCCCGGACAGCCGCAGGTCGGCGCCGACCGTGTGGGCCGCCCGGTCGCGGTCGCTGGCCGGCAGCGCGGCCAGCACCA
>NZ_BAAAKJ010000549.1:0-2817 GCF_039527695.1 Kitasatospora putterlickiae | reverse complement strand
ACCACGCCGCGCGGACCACGGTGACGGGCGATCGGGAACCCGCACCGGATACCGGCGGGCGCCAGGGCCGCCAAAGCTGTCCCGGTAACGCCCGCCGCACGGGCGACCCCACCCGCCCCCGACCGCAAGGACGGCGAATCCTGCCGGCCACGCGAGCACGAAGACAGCGGCGACACCGGGCCACCACACCGCACGACGAACCCACCACACGCCCCCGGGCGCCGGGCAGCCCTGGGCGACCGGCACGCGTCGACCCTGCCGCGCGGACCACGGCGGCGGGCAATCGGGTACCGGGGCCGACTACCGGTGGGTGCCAGGGCCGGCCCGGTGACGGACAGGTGAGGCGGGTTGGCGGCCGTGAAGTCGCAGTGCACGGGAGGGTCTCCGCTTCGGATTCGGTTCAGCTCGTTCGGGTGGCCACGGCGTCGGCGTCGGCGTCCGGTGGCGCGGACGGCAGGTCCCGCAGGCCGCGCAGGGGCGAGAGGAGCAGCGGGACCGGAATCACCACGAAGCCCGCCGCGCAGAGCCAGAGCGCGGCGCGCGGGCCGGCCGCGTCGGCGACGGCGCCGCCGAGCAGGGCGCCGAGCGGCAGGGTGCCCCAGACCAGGAACCGGATGGTGGCGTTCATCCGGCCGAGCAGCCGGGGCGGGCAGAGGCTCTGCCGGAAGCTCACCTGGGCGACGTTGTAGACCACCGCGCCGAACAGCACCACCGCCCCGCCGACCGCGAACAGCACCGCCCCGGCGGCGCCGTCGGCGAGCGGCCACAGCAGCGCGAACGGCGCGGTGGCCAGCGGGGAGAGCCAGATCAGCCGGGCCTGCCCGAGCCGGGCGGCGAGCCGGCCGGCGCACAGCGCGCCGGCGAGGCCACCGACCGCCGTCGCCGAGAGCAGGATCCCGATCGCGGCCGGGGAGAGCCCCAGCACCCGTACCCAGAAGACCGTCTGCACCGCCATCAGCACGGCGCCGAACAGGTTGGACAGCGCGGTGGTGGCCGCGATCACCCGCAGCAGCGGGTGGCCCGTCACGAACCGCAGCCCCTCGGCGACGTCCGCGCGCAGCGAGCGTCCGGGCTCGGGCTCGGGCAGCCGCTCCTCGGCGCGGATCCGGCCCAGCAGCACCGCCGAGAGCAGGTAGCCGGCCGCGTCGGCGACGATCGCCAGTGGCGCGCCGAGCAGTTGGACCAGTCCGCCGCCGAGGCCGGGGCCGGCGATCTGGGCGGAGGAGCGGACGGTCTCGATCGCGCCATTGCCCGCCACCAGGCTCTCGCGCGGCAGCAGCACCGGGAGGAAGGACTGGTGGGCGACGTCGAAGAAGACCGTCGCCACGCCGGTGACCAGGGCCACCAGGTAGAGCTGGGGCAGGCCGAGCACGTCCAGCGCGGCGGCCGGCGGGATCGACCCGACGGCGAGGCAGCGCAGGACGTCGGAGCGGACCAGCACGGGCAGTTTGCGCATCCGGTCCAGCCAGGCGCCGGCGGGCAGGCCGACCAGCAGGAAGGCGGCGGTCTCGGCGGCGGTCAGCAGGCCGACCTGGAAGGGCGTGGCGTCGAGTTCCACCACCGCCACCAACGGCAGGGCGACCAGGGTGACTTGACTTCCCGCCTGCGCCGCGACGGCTCCCGAGAGCAGGAGCCGGAAGTCGCGACGGGCCGGCGGGCCGGTGCGGGACGGGGAGGGCTTTTCGTTCATCGGTTCGACTCTCGGTTACCGCTTCGCTACCGGGCAACCGGCTGGCCGGATTCCGGCCCCCGGCCGAATCGTCCGGATACGAGCGCCGTTCGAGCCCTCTCTCACCCGCGCCCCGCACCGGTGCGTCCGGCCCGAAGCCCACCCTCCCGGGCGCGACCAGCGGTGACGCGCGAACCGGCCCCGGGCCTCGCGATGTCCATCTTTACGTCCGCTATTCGGACCACCGCTTTCACGCCAGCGGACGATCGCCCTCAACTTGGCTGGAACGTAGGAGGTGTTGACGCTCCGTCACCTGGAGGTGGCCCCGGCGTGGTATCCGCATGCGCACGGCCCCCCGGGCCCGGGTGGGGTCCCAGGGGGCCGGGTGGCCGTGGCGGAGCGTCGGGCCGGTGTCGTCAGGAGGAGGCGAGCCCGGCGTCCGGAGTGCGGCCGGCCTGGGCCTGCTCGATGCGCTGGACCAGCATCGCGGCGAGCCTGCGGGCGCCCGCCTGGTCCACCGGGCCGCCCTCGGTGGTGACGGTCGCGACCACGGTGCCGGAGCGCAGCACGACCGCCACGCCGTCCCGGCCCGCCAGCTGGCCCAGGAACGCCCGGCTCTCCGTCCCCAGCGGACCGATGTCCGCCGGGCCGTACCCGGTGGTGTCGCCGTAGGCCGCGTACGCCTCCTTGAGGCGGTCCTGGGCCTGGGCGCGGCCGGGCAGGGTCTCGACGCCGAACCGCACGGTCACCTCGCCGGCGCTGAACCGGGCCTGCCCACTCAGCGGCTTGCCGGTGCACGGCGCGGCGGCGGTGCAGGTGGTGGCGTGGTCGGCGGTGTCGACCCGGCGCTTCTCCTCCTCCCAACCGGTCATCGCCTTCTGGTCGGGCAGGACCCGCGCGAGGAGGGCGGAGTCAAGCAGCGGGGTGTCTGAGTCGGGTCCGGCGGCCGGCTGCCCGCCAGGTGTGGCGTGACCGCCGCCCGTCGGGCCACCCGTCGAACCGTCGCCCGAGCCGCCACCGGTCCCGCCGGCGGAGGCGGCGCCCTGGGCGGTCGCGCCCGGAGCGGACGTCCCCGGAGCGGAGCTGCCCGGAGCCGACGCACCGGCAGCGGGGGTGGCGCCGCCCGCCGCAGCATCGCCCGGCGCCGC
>NZ_BAAAKJ010000548.1:0-1599 GCF_039527695.1 Kitasatospora putterlickiae | reverse complement strand
GGGCCCGGCAGCACGGAGAGCCGACCGACGACGGCGCGCCGCTGCTGCTCCGGCTGGACGGTGAGCAGCAGCGCCCAGCGCCGGGCCGTCCTGCGTTCGTTCGCGGTGAGCCGGCCGTCGCCACCGCCACCGCCGCGGCCGCCGAGGGCGCGCGCCTCGCGCTCGACGGCGGTCAGCACCTCCGCGAGTCGGGTGAGCCCGAGCAGCCGGGCGCAGGAACGCTCCGGGCAGGCGGCGTGCCCGCAGTCGAAGCGGGCGGCCAGCGCGGGCATCCCGGCCGCGACCAGCTCGTCGACGAACGCCGGCCCGTCCGGCTCGCCCGCCAGTTGGGCCAGCCCGGCCGCGTCCACCCGGCGGTCGCGGACGTACGGGACGGACCCGGGCGTGAACGCCGCGCCGAGCGCCAGCACGGCCCGGGAGGCCGCCGCCGACTTCTCGGCCGGGGTGCCGCGTTCGGCGTCCTTGAGGTAGTGCAGGTCGACGGCGGTGTCCTTGACCTCGTCCCGCAGCCAGTCGCGCAGCCGCCGCGCCCCGCCGCTGACCAGCCAGGCCGCCGCGTCCGCCGACCGGCCGAGCATCGCTTCGGCGAGCGCGGCCGGGTCGTGGAAGTCCTGGCCCCGGAAGCCGATCGGACGGTGCGCGGGCCCGGTCGGGGCGGGTTCGGGCGCCGGCGGGTCGAGCCGGCTGCGCACCACCTCGGGGCTGCCGCCGGCCAGCCACGCGCGGACCTGCTCCGCCGTCCAGCGGTCGGCCGGGTCCTTGGTGAACAGGCCCTGGAGCAGCAGCCGGCGGCGCTCGTCGGCGATCGCGGTGACGTCCACCTCGGCGTCCATCACCAGCCGGATCTGCAGCGCCTCGTCGCTGATCAGCCCGCCGTCCGCCCGCCGGTAGCGGCCGGCGCCGGTGAACACCTCGTGGAGGATGGTGCCGAGCGCCCACCACGGGCCGGCCGGGTGGTTGTGGCCGGCGAGCTGTTCCGGCGCCATGTAGGCGACGGTGACCTGCATGTCGGGCGAGAAGCGGCGGCTGGCGGTGAGCTTGGCGACCCCGCCGAAGTCGGCCACCACGAACTGGGCGGCGGAGCGGCCGCCCTTCCCGGCCGGGCGGACCAGGATGTTGGCGGGTTTGAAGTCGACCGGGTTGCGGGCGATGGTGGTCTGCCAGAAGGCCAGCAGGTCGACCAGTTCGCGGATGATCCGTTCGCTCTCGCCGGGCCGGTCCAGGCGGCGCCGGTCGCGCAGCTCGGCGACGTGGTCGGCGAGGGTGACCGGGAGGTACTCCATCGCCATCCAGTCGCAGAGCGCGCCCGCGTGCTCGACCTGGCCGTGGCCGAGGATCTCTGGGACGTGCCGGCGGAAGGCGGGGTCGCCGGCGAGGTGGGCGAGGAGCTCGGCGTCGGCCCGGACGCCGGGGTTGCCGACCTTCACGGCCGCGTCGCCGCCGCCGTCGGCGCGGCGGACGTGCCAGACGGTGCCCTCGCTGCCGGAGCCGACGGGGTTCAGGGGGTGGTAGCGGTCGGTGAGGGCGGCGGGGAAGGCGCCGGCCGGGTCGGCGGGGACGGCGGCATCGGCGGCGTCGGCGGCCTCGGTGCCGGGGGAG
>NZ_BAAAKJ010000547.1:0-8202 GCF_039527695.1 Kitasatospora putterlickiae | reverse complement strand
CCCGGCGGGCACCGCGCGCTCGGCGGGACCTGCGGGCCCGCCGGGGGCCCGCGCTGCGCCCGCCGTCCGACGAGCGCCCGCGCCGCTACGGCATCGACGTCCGCACCACCGCACCCCCCGCGGTCTCCCGCGCCTCCTTCAGCACCGACGACCCCGCCCGGCTCTCCCCCGGCCAGGTCTGGGCGCACGCCCGGAGCTGGACCCCGGAGGAGTGCGACTCGTACGCCCGCACCGCATGCTGACCGCCCTGCGCGCCTCGGTGGCGTCACAGGCCCGACCGGGCGCGCGCAACGAGGACTTCGCCCTGGCCGCCGACGACGTGGCGGTCCTGCTGGACGGCGCGGGACTTCCCGCCGCCCTGGACACCGGGTGCGTCCACGGAGTGCCGTGGTTCGTGCGCACGCTCGGCACCGCGCTGCACCGCCGGGCCGTCGACCGGCGCACCGGCCTCCGCGAGTGCCTGGCCGCGGCGATCCGCCAGACCGCGCGGACCCACGCCGCCACCTGCGACCTGGGCAGTCCGTTCACCCCCTCGGCCACGGTCACCGTCGCCAGGGCCGCCGCCGACCGGCTGGAGTGGGTGGTGCTCGCGGACTCCACGCTCGCCCTCCGGCTGGCGACCGGGGTCAGGACGGTCGCGGACCACCGGGTTTCGGAGGTCACCACGGCTCAGCACCGGGCGATGGCCGGGGAGCTGGCGTCGCTGTCGCCGGGCGAGCGCGCCATCGCCTCCGCGCGCGCCCAGCGTCCGACGATGAACACGGCCACCGGCTACTGGGCCGCCGCGGCCGATCCGGAGGCGGCCCGAGAGGCCCTGGTCGGCGCGGTTCCGCTCGGGGAGGTCCGGGCCGCCGCCCTGCTCAGCGACGGCGCCGCCCGGGCGGCCGACGACTTCGGCGTCCTGAGCTGGACCGGGCTGCTGACCGGGCTTGAGCGCCACGGACCCCGCCACCTCATCGCCCGCACCCGGGAACTGGAGCTCACCGATCCGGAGTGCCGCCGCTGGCCCCGCGCCAAGTGCCACGACGACGCGACCGCCGTGCTGCTGGTGCCCCGGTCGACGGCCGGGTGATCGTCGCGTTGACAGCCGACGGGCGGGGTGCTCTGATGGGGCGCGTGCGGCGTGGCGCCGGCCAAAGAGACTTGGGCCGGCCGGCGAT
Organism: Kitasatospora putterlickiae; assembly: GCF_039527695.1. Classification (NCBI taxonomy): domain Bacteria; kingdom Bacillati; phylum Actinomycetota; class Actinomycetes; order Kitasatosporales; family Streptomycetaceae; genus Kitasatospora; species Kitasatospora putterlickiae. The sequence continues at coordinate 7,042 of NZ_BAAAKJ010000547.1, read as the reverse complement.
CGGGCCGGCACCCGAGTTCGAGGGACGACGCGTGATGAGCATCTACTCCGCTCCCCTTTTCTGACCCTTCCCGCGCGGCCACGGCCGAGGCGGTGGCCGCTCCACCATGTTCGGAGATCCACACAGACGCATGCCCATGTCTTCTTCGTCATTCGATTCATCCGGTTCTTCTGATGTCACCCCTTCACCCGATTCGTTCAACCAGACCGTCATCGAGGAGTTCCGCGCCAACGGCGGTCGGGTCGGCGGGCCCTTCGAGGGCGGCGACCTGCTGCTGTTGACCACCGTGGGCGTCCGCAGCGGCCGCGAGCACACGGTGCCGCTCGGATTCGTGCGGGCGGAGGGCCTGCTGCTGGTCGTCGCCTCCGCGGCCGGGGCGGCCGAGGACCCGCAGTGGTACCGCAACCTGCTCGCCCGCCCGGTGGTGCGGGTGGAACTCGGCGAGGAGGCGTTCGACGCGATCGCCGTCCCGGCCGAAGGCGCGCGGCGGGACCGGCTCTTCGCCGCCGTCGTCCGGGCCGCGCCCGGGTACGGGGACTACCAGCGGCACACCGAACGGGTCCTGCCGGTGGTGGTGCTGGAGCACACCGGGGCCGACGTGCCGCCGCGCGAGATCGCCGGCCTGGCGGACAGGATCCTGGAGGCGCACGACTGGCTGCGCGCCCAGTTGCGGCACCTCCGGGCCGAGACCGAGGCGCACTTCGCCGACGGCGGCGGCGCGCGCGTTCCCTCGCTCGGCCTCCAGATCCGCCAGCACTGCCTGGCGTTCTGCCAGGGGCTGACCGCCCATCACAGCGGTGAGGACCGGGGCGTCTTCCCTGCACTGGCCCGCAGCCATCCGCAGCTGCGCGGCGTCCTGGAGCGGCTGGCCGAGGAGCACCGGACGCTGTCCGGGCTGAAGGACGGGCTCGCCGCGCTGGTGGCCGGCATCGGCACGGCCGAGCCCGGGGCGTTCCGGGCCGAGCTGGCCCGGATGACGGCCGCGCTGGAGGCCCATCTCGCCCACGAGGAACGGGAACTGCTGCCCGCGCTCGCCGGGATCCCGTTCCCGCCGGCCCCGGCACCGGCACCCGCGACGGCACCCTCGCCGGCTCCGGAGCCGTCCCCGGAACCGTCGCCGACGGCGGCGCCGCACCGCTGAGCGGACGGGCCCGCCGACCCCGGCCCGGGCCTGTTCGGGGCCTGGGCGAACCGCTCCTGGCGGCCGCTCAGACCTGGGCGGAGAAGACCGGGAGGTAGCCACCCGAGTGGCCGGCGGCCTTGGGGTGGTAGCTCTCGTCGACCGGCAGGGTGGCGCTGTTCAGCCAGGTGGTGCTGGAGCCGCAGATCTCGTGCTCGCGGAAGACCGAGCGGACGTCGCCGAAGGCGAAGCCCGCGTTGGCGGCGCGCTTGGCGAGGACGTCGTCGAGCACGTCGGCGGCCCCGTTGATGGCGGCCCGCTTGGTGTCGCCGATGCCGAGGATGCAGCTGCCGCCGACCTTGTACATGTGCGGGTAGCCGAGCACCACGACGCGGGCGTTCGGCGCCTTGGAGCGGATCGCCGAGTAGACCCTGTCCAGCTGGCCGGGCAGGGTGTTGGTGGCGTAGTTCTTCGCGGTGGCGACCGCGTTGAGGCAGGCGCTCTCGGAGTCCAGGACGCACGTCTGCATCGTGTTCGCGAAGCCCGCGTCGTTGCCGCCGACGCTGATGCTGACCAGCGTGGTGGTGGAACTCAGGGCGGCGATCTGGCTGTTGACCACGTCACCGGTTCTCGCCCCGGAACAGGCGACGAACTTGAAGGACGTCGGCGCGTGCGCGTTCCTCCACAGGTAGGCGTACGCGTTGGTGCTGCGCTTGCAGCCCCCGCTCTCCGCCGTGTAGCCGCCGGCACCGAGGCCGGAGGAGTACGAGTCGCCGAGTGCGACGTAGTTGACGCCGGCGGCGTGGGCCGGACCGGCGGTGGCCAGCGTGGTGAGGGAGAGGAGGGCCGCGGTGACGGCGACGGACATGGCTCGGGCAGGGCGGGGCATGAGACCTCCTGGCAGTGACGTGCGTCACGGAATTTGATACCAGGCGGTAGCTAACGTGTGAAGTTGTCATGCCAAGTCAATTGACGAAAAGTCTGACAACGCCGCGATGAACGCGCCCTTTCTCACTACGGGCGACGGGGTGAGCGCCGGTGGTCACCGGACGGAACGTCACCCGGTCGGAGCAGGCCCGGTCAACCGGGCGTGTCGCCGGAGACGACGACCTCCAGCTCGAAGCCCTGGCGGTCGATCAGGTGCACCGCCTCACCGGTGTCCACCCGGACGGTCCAGCCGGCGGCGAGCGCGGCGGCCACCGCCACCCGGTCGCCGTGCACGGCGAGGTGGTTGAGGCCGGCCCGCAGGCGCTGGTGCCCGCCCGGCAGCATCGCCGGCGATCGCTCGATCACCAGGTAGGCGTCACCGAGCCGCCAACTGCGGCCGCTCGGCCAGTGCTGGAACGGCTCGCACCCGAGCGCGAGCAGCACCGGGCCCCACTGCGCCTCGGCGACCGCGAGGTCGTCCGTCCACAGCTCGACGTGGTGGAACAGGCCCCGGGAGCGGGGCGGGCCGCCCGCGCTCACCGGTCGCCGGGCCGGTCCGACGGCCGGTCCGACGGGCGGTCCGCCGGACGGTGCGTCAGGTGGTTCGCCCAGTGGTCCGGAAGTTGGCCGGGAGTGCGGTCGGACAGGCGGTCGGGCAGGCGGTCCGCCGGGTCGCCAGCCGGTCCGGACAATCCGGCGGGCGGGGTCCCGGGGAACACCTCGCAGCCGTCGACCGGCAGTTCCTCGATCGTCTCGTTGGCCGCCGCGGGCACGCCGAGCCACCGGACGGCGGTCGTCACCGCCGCCCGCGCCTGGCGCAGTCCGGGCGTGCCCCAGCCGAGCAGCTCGACGGCGAGGCCCGGCGCCACCAGCAGCCGCCGGTAGTGCCGCCCCGAGGCCGGGTCGGGCGCGCTGGGGCCGACCGCCCGCAGCGCGGCGGCCATCCGGACCCGGGCGCACTCGTTCCCGCCGTTGGCCGACCCGACCCGGTCGTAGAGGTAGCCGAGGTAGTACGCCGTGCCGATCAGGGCCTGCGCCTCCTCGCCCGCCTCACGGGCCAGCGCCGAGCCGGGATCGCCGGAGTCCTCCGGCTCCAGCGAACCGCCGGGCAGCGAGACGATGCCGTCCCTGGGGTTGACCAGCGTCAGCACCCGGCCGTCGGGCGCGAACAGCCAGCCCCAGGACTGCTTGACCACGAGCCCGGGAGGCACCCGCTCATCCGGCCGCCACGGCCACCCCGCGGTGGGACGCCGGCGCACCCGGCCGAGCAGTTCGGCGATCTCCGCGCTGTACTCGATCCGGCTCATGCGTCCCCCTTTCGGTGTCGGGCTCGCCGGACCGACGGTGCGCGGGGACGTTCACGGTGCGCGGTTCGGGGCCGAACGGGCGGGCACGGCGGCGTGGGGCACCGGCCGTTCCCACTGTTGATCTTCCCCGAAATCTTCCCCGAACAGGCGGTCGATGAACAGTCCCCAGCGCCGCTTGGTGGACACCGCGGACCGAACGCCCTGGTCAGTCCCGGTCAGCCCAGGGACCCACCTCCGTCCTCCGGCGCGAACGGCGGGGGCGTAGCGGGCGGCACGGGCGGGGCGGGGAGCGGGAAGCCCGGCAGCGGGACGGCGGCCGGCGGGAAGGGCAGCCCGCGTCCGACGTCGTCGGCCAGCTCGTCCAGCACCTCGCGGACGGACATCGGCCGCAGCCGCCCGCCGCGCAGCGCCCAGCCGAGCACCACCTGCCCGCCGGGCACCGCCGGATCCCCGTGCAGCACCATCGCCCCGGTGCCGCCGGCGGCCAGCCCCGCCGCCAGCGTCACGCAGAACGCCTCGCCGTCCCGCCCGCCCGTGCCCGAGCGGCCGCGCTCCACCAGGAGGTCGGTCGCCGAGGTCAGCTCCTCGCCGTGCTCGGGGCCGTGGCAGCGGACGGTCAGCAGGTGGAGCCCGTCACCGGCGCCCGCAGCCACGGCCGAGCGGACCTCGACCGCGTGCCGGAGCACCGCCACCAGCCGCCGCTCCCCCGGCGGCCCCTCGCCGACCGCCTCCAGCAGCGCCGCCATCGCGATGGAGATCCGCACCCTGGCCAGGTGGTCGCCGGCCAGCTCCGGCAGCAGCACGGCCAGCCGCTGCCCGGCGTAGACGAACGGCTCCCCGGCCAGCTCGGGATCGGCCGCGTACGCGACCCGGGCCGCCGCGTCCCCCGGGTCGAAGCCGAGCACCGCGCAGAACTCCTCGTAGTCCGGCGGGTCCAGCATCCGCAGGTGGACCTCGATGCCGTGCGCGCCCAGCGCCCGGAGCTGGACCGCCACCCGCCGCAGGTAGCTGCGGAACGACAGCCCGCCGAACAGCCCGTACCCCGCGAGGTCGGCGAAGTCGGCGGCGTCCACGCCACCGGCCTCGGCGCGGATGTTGATCAGCGCCTCGCGGGCGTCGTACTCGCCCGACAGGAGGGTGCGGACCTCCNNNCCCCGCGCGGCCGGCCCCGCCGCCACCCGCGCGGGCCGTCTCCACCCGCGCCGCCCGGAGGCCGCCCACCGGCACCCCTCATCCCCGGCCCACCGGGCCCGGGCCGCCGCTGCCCGACGCGCCCGCTCCGCATCCCGTCCCGCACGCCCATCACGTCGTCCTTCCCCTCGTCGACACCCGCCGCACCGGCCCCACGAGCCCCCTGGCTCCCGGCGATCGCGACCATACACACCGTCACCGACAATCCACCGAACGCGACCTCCGCAGGCCGCACGGGCGGTCGCCACCCGCCACACCCACCTCCCGCCGCATCGACACCGCGAGCCGCTTGACTCCCAGCGATCGCGAACATACACACGGTCACTGACAATCGGTGCGGTCAGACCGCCGCAAGCGATCGAAGACCGGGCGGGGCGAAGGAGTGCCACCCCGTGCACGACCCGGCGGGGCGGCCCGGCGGAGCAGGGGGGAATCCCGTTCCGGGCCGGGTTGTCAGTGGCGCCCGTTATGGTCGGGGACCATGCGACTGCTGCATACCTCCGACTGGCACCTGGGGCGATCGTTCCACCGGGAGAGCCTGCACGACGCCCAGCGCGCGTTCCTGGACCACCTGGTGGCGGTGGTCCGGGACGAAGGCGTGGACGCCGTGCTGGTCGCCGGTGACGTGTACGACCGCGCGCTGCCCGGGCTGGAGGCGGTCACGCTGTTCGACGACGTGCTGCACCGGCTGGCCGACCTGGGCGTGCCGACGGTGTTCATCAGCGGCAACCACGACTCCGCCCGCCGCCTGGGCGTCGGCGCGGGGCTCATCGGCCGGGCCGGCGTCCACCTGCGGACCGACCCCGGCGAGTGCGCCGAGCCCGTGGTGCTGGCCGACGAGCACGGGCCGGTCGCGGTCTACGGACTGCCGTACCTGGAGCCGACGCTGGTCCGGGAGCGGTTCGGCCTGGCGCGCGGCGGCCACGCGGCGGTGCTCGGCGCGGCGATGGACCAGGTCAGGGCCGACCTCGCGGCCCGCCCGGCCGGCACCCGCGCGGTGGTGCTGGCGCACGCCTTCGTCACCGGCGGCGAGCCCAGCGACAGCGAGCGCGACATCGCGGTGGGCGGAGTCGCGGCCGTCCCCGCCGGTGTCTTCGACGGCGTGCACTACGCCGCGCTCGGCCACCTGCACGGCTGCCAGACGCTGGCCCCGCACCTGCGCTACAGCGGCTCCCCGCTCGCCTACTCCTTCTCCGAGCACGAGCACCGCAAGAGCATGTGGCTGGTCGACCTCGCGGCGGACGGCACGGTCGCCGCCGAGCGGGTGTACTGCCCGGTGCCCCGCCCGCTGGCCCGGCTGCGCGGCCGGCTCGACGAGCTGCTCACCGACGAGCGGTACACCTCCGACGAGCGCTCCTGGGTGCAGGCCACCCTCACCGACCCGAGCCGCCCGAGCGAACCGATGGAGCGGCTGCGCCGCCGCTTCCCGCACACCCTCCAGCTGCTCTTCGAACCGGAGGAGACCACCACCGACGCCTCCGCCTCCTACGCCGCCCGGGTCGGCGGACGGACGGACCTGGAGATCGCCGAGGGCTTCCTGCGGCACGTCCGCCCGGGCGCCGAGCCGGACGCGGAGGAGCTGGACTGGCTGCGCGAGGGCTTCGAGCGCGTCCGGCAGACCACCGACCGGAAGGCGGAGCTGCCCCGATGAGACTCCACCGGCTGACCGTGACCGCGTTCGGCCCGTTCGCGGGCAGCGAGACGGTCGACTTCGACGCGCTGGCCGCCGGCGGCCTCTTCCTGCTGCGCGGCGCCACCGGCGCGGGCAAGAGCAGCGTGCTGGACGCGGTCTGCTACGCCCTCTACGGCGAGGTGCCCGGCACCCGCCGGACCAACCGGCTGCGCAGCGACCACGCCGCACCGGACCGGCTGACCGCCGTCCGGCTGGAGCTGACCCTGGGCGGGCGGCGGCTGGAGATCACCCGCGTCCCGGAGCAGCCCCGGCCGAAGAAGGTCGGCAAGGGCATGACGGTCGAGCGCGCGCAGACGCTGCTGCGCGAGTGGGCGCCCGACGGCGCGGGCACCGGTGACGGCGCGCCGGGCTGGCGGGCGGTCAGCAAGTCGCACCAGGAGGCCGGGGAGGAGATCCACCGGCTGATCGGCATGAGCCGGGACCAGTTCTGCCAGGTGGTGCTGCTGCCGCAGGGCGACTTCGCGCGGTTCCTGCGGGCGGACTCGGAGGAGCGGGGCAAGCTGCTGCGCCGGCTGTTCGACACCGAGCGGTTCCAGTCCGTGGAGGCCTGGCTGGCCGAGCAGCGCCGGACCCACGAGGCCGCCGTGCAGGCGGGGCGCCGCCGGCTGCGGGACCTGGCGAGCAAGGCGGAGCAGGCGGCCGGTCCGGGCACCGAGCCGGACGCGGGCCGGGTGCCCGGCGAGGACGGGACCGGTCCGGAGGGCGACCTCACCATGGAGGTGCTGGGCTGGGCGGCCGTGCTGCGCGGTGGCGCGGCCGAGCGGCTGCCCGCCGCCGGGGCCGCGCTGGCCGGCGCGGAGGAGG
>NZ_BAAAKJ010000546.1:0-6491 GCF_039527695.1 Kitasatospora putterlickiae | reverse complement strand
GGGCGGCGGTGCGGTCGGCGGCGGTCTGGTGGAGCGTGGTCATCGGCACGGGCCCTTCGGGGTTCGGTGCCGTCGATCCTCCCGCACCGGGAGATCTGCTCCAAGCGCCTTTCCGTCTCGTGCGCCTCGCAGCGCCGATCCGTCCCATCCGTCCCATCTGTCCCGCCCGTCCCGCGTCCTGACGCGCCCTCGGCCCTGCCACCCCCCCCGAGGGCGCCGGTCAGGCGCCGGGCGCCACGAAGCCCTTCAGATCGGCCAGGACGACGTTGGCCGCGGCCACGCCGAGGCCGAGGAACCAGGTCTCGTCCGGGACCGGACGCGCCTGCCCGGACTTGACCGCGCCGAGCGTCTTCCACAGCGCCCCGCCGAGCACCGCGTCCTGGTTGGTGGAGCTGGGCGTGCCGTAGACGCCGTAGAAGACCCAGTCGGCGTCCGCCTTGTCGATCTGCTCGGGGCTGATCTCCACCGCGAGCTCCTTGACCTGCATGATCTTGGGCTGCGGCAGCTGCGCGTCGATGAGGATGGTGCCGATGAAGGACAGCTCCGCGTACAGCCGGGTCTTGCCGGGCATGAAGCGCAGCGGCGCGATGGTCGGCCGCTTGTCGCCGAGCTTGGCGCCGATCGCCGCGGCGGCCGCCTGGTAGGCGTCCAGCTGGGACTTGGCCTCCGCCTCCAGGCCGAACGGGGTCGCGTTGAGCACGAAGTTCTGCTTCCACGGGTAGCCCGGGCGCAGCGAGAAGACGGTCGGCGCGATCTTGGAGAGCTGCTCGTACTGGTCCTGGGCGCGCAGCTGGCTGCCGAGGATCAGGTCGGGCTTGAGCGCGGCGATGGCCTCCAGGTTGAGGCTGTTGATGGTGCCGACGTTGGCCGGGCTGCCGGCCTTGTCCTTGAGGTAGGACGGCATGGACTTGGAGCCCTCGGTGTGGACGACGCCGACCGGCTGGATGCCGAGGGAGACGACGTTGTCGAGCTCGCCGGTGTCGAGGACCACGACGCGGACGGGCTTGGCGGGGATGACGGTCTCGCCCATCGCGTGCTTGATGGTCCGGGGGTAGACGCCGGGGGCGGCGTCGGTGCCGAAGCCCTTCATCTTCTCGATCACGGTGGCGTAGTCGTCGCCGCCCTGCTTGACCGACTTCGAGTCCGGCGTGGAGCCGCCGGAGGGCTTGGCCGTCGCGTCGCCGGAACCGGAACCGCCGGAGCCGCCGGAACCGGAGCCGTCCGACCCGCAGGCGGTGAGCAGCCCGCCGAGGCCGAGCACGGCTCCGCCGGTGAGGGCCGCGGTGAGCAGCTTCCGGCGGGTGGGGCGGGGGGCGGTCTGGTGGCCGGGGGTGGGGGACACGCGGCGCTCCTTCACGGATGAGGCGTCGGGGTTAGGTGAGGCAAACCTATCCGACGTCCCCGGCGGGCTTTCCGGCGCACCGCCCGAACGGGGGCGAAACCGAGACCCCGAAACATCACAAACCGTGGCATATCAGGCAAATCAATTCGGTAACGACCCTTCGAAATAAAGGTACATGCCTTAACAACCCATGCATCACCGGGCAACAGTTGGGCACCCTCAGGCAAATCGAAGGGAGTGTCCCAGATCACCCAAGGTTGGTCTACTCAACCGTCGGTACCCGCACCTAGGGTGCGCTGGTGTTTGATCAGCAGCTCTCAGAGCACGGAAGCAGCGGCCGGGCAACGGCGCCCGCCGCTCCGCAGGGTGCCCCGGTCAGTGGCGCCACGGGTGGAGTCCCCGGCACCGGGCCGGGGACGGCGGGGGCGACGGGGGCAGCGGGGGACAAGGGCCTACGGGGCAACTCCGTCGGCCTGCTGAGCAGCGTGGTCCTGGGCGTCTCCACGGTCGCCCCGGTCTACTGCCTGACCGCGACCCTGGGTCCGACCGTCACCGCGGTCGGCGTCCAGATGCCCGCGGTCTTCCTGGCCGGCTTCCTGCCGATGCTGCTCGTCGCGTTCGCGTACAAGGAACTGAACAAGGACTTCCCGGACTGCGGCACGTCCTTCACCTGGACGGTCAAGGCCTTCGGCCCCCGGGTCGGCTGGATGGCCGGCTGGGGACTGACGGTCGCCACGATCATCGTGCTGTCCAACCTCGCCGGGGTCGCCACCGACTTCCTGTACCTCATGCTCGGCGAGATGACCGGCAACGGCGCCGTCGCCGACCTCAACGACAACAAGGCCGTCCACCTGGCCACCGTCGTCGCGCTGATCGCCGCCGCCACCGCGATGAGCTATCGCGGCATGACGGCCACCAAGTGGTTCCAGTACAGCCTGGTCGGCCTCCAACTGGCCGTCCTGCTGCTGTTCTCCGGCATCGCCATCGCCAAGGCCGCCGCCGGCGACCTGCCCGACTCGGTCGGCTTCTCCGCCTCCTGGCTCAACCCGTTCGAGGTGAGCTCGTTCAGCGCGTTCACCGCCGGCCTGTCCCTGTCGATCTTCATGTACTGGGGTTGGGACACCTGCCTCACCATGAACGAGGAGACCAGCGGCAGCGCCAAGACCCCGGGCCGCGCCGCGATGATCTCGATGGTCACCCTGGTCGGCTCCTACCTGCTGGTCGCCATCGCCGCCCAGATGTTCGCCGGCGTCGGCACCACCGGCACCGGCCTCGGCAACCCCGACACCGCCGACAACGTCTTCGCCGCCCTCGCCCGCCCGGTGCTCGGCTCCCCGTGGAGCATCCTGCTCTTCGTGGCCGTCGTCGCCAGCGCCGCCGCCAGCCTGCAGACCACCTTCATCCCGGTCGCCCGCACCCTGCTCGCGATGAGCGCCTACCGGGCCGTGCCGCCGCGCTTCGGCACCGTCCACCCGCGCCACCGCACCCCCGGCTTCGCCACCGTCGCCGCCGGCATCGCCACCGCCGTCTTCTACGTCGGCATGAGCGTGATCAGCGAGAACGTCGTGCAGGACACCATCCTGGCCCTCGGCCTGATGATCTGCTTCTACTACGCGCTCACCGCCTTCGCCTGCGCCTGGTACTTCCGGCGCTCGCTCCGCGACAGCCTGCGCGACCTCGTCGTCAAGGGCATCGCCCCGCTGCTCGGCGGCGTCCTGCTCAGCGCCGTCTTCCTGCAGACCCTCACCGACGCCTGGGACCCGGGCTACGGCAGCGGTGCCGTGTTCGGCATCGGCTCGGTGTTCGTCATCGGCGTCGGCATCCTGCTGCTCGGCGCGGTCCTGATGCTCGTCTACGGCGTGTACCGGCCCGCGTTCTTCCGCGGCGAGACGCTCCGCAAGGACACGCCCGCCCTCATCGTCGAGGACTGACGGCGGACCGGGAAACCACTGCGGGCCCGAGCGGGCACCCGCTATGCTCGAACCCATGAAGCGCTTCGCGGGTCTCAGCTGGTGGCCGTCCTAGGACGGCCACCAGCCACGCCTGACCAGGGCCGTCCGGGATGGACGGCCCTGCTGCGTTTCTCCGACGGGACGGGCCCTGAGCCCCGGACGGCCGCCACCACCGCCGTACCGAGGAGAAACCCCGTGACCACGACCACCGCCGTCGCCGAGCCCACCGGTCCCAGCGACACCGACACCGAAACCGCCGGCCTCGCCGACCTCTCGGACCTCGCCGGCTTCGACGCCCTCGACGAGAGCGTTCGCGCCGACCCGGCCGCCCACCGCGTCCTCACCGGCGACCGCCCCACCGGCCCGCTCCACCTCGGCCACTACTTCGGCAGCCTGCGCAACCGCGTCCGCCTCCAGCGCCTGGGCGTCGAGATGTTCCTGGTCATCCCCGACTACCAGGTCATCACCGACCGGGACGTCGCCGACCGCCTCGCCGAGCACACCGAGAACCTCGTCCTGGACTACCTCGCCACCGGCATCGACGCCGACCGCGCCACGGTCTTCACCCACAGTGCCGTCCCCGCCCTCAACCAGCTGCTGCTGCCCTTCCTCAGCCTGGTCAGCGTCGCCGAACTCCACCGCAACCCCACCGTCAAGGACGAGATCGCCCACTCCAGCCAGGCCGCCGTCAACGGTCTGATGCTCACCTACCCCGTCCACCAGGCCGCCGACATCCTCTTCTGCAAGGCCGACCTGGTCCCCGTCGGCAAGGACCAGCTGCCCCACCTGGAGGTCACCCGCACCGTCGCCCGCCGGTTCAACGAGCGCTACCCGCACCCCGACGGCACCACCGTCTTCCCCCGCCCCCGGGCCCTCCTGGACGCCGCCCCGCTGCTGCTCGGCACCGACGGCGGCAAGATGAGCAAGAGCCGCGGCAACTCCATCCCGCTCGCCGCCGACGAGGACACCACCGCGCGGCTCCTCAAGGGCGCGAAGACCGACACCGACCGCCGCATCACCTACGACCCCGCCGGGCGCCCCGAGGTCTCCAACCTCGTCCTGCTCGCCGCCCTCTGCCAGGACCGCACCCCCGAGGAGGTCGCCGAGGAGATCGGCGACGGCGGCGCCGCCGCGCTCAAGCGCACGGTCACCGAAGCCGTCAACGAGCACTTCCGCCCGATCCGCGCCCGCCGCGCCGAACTCGCCGCCGACCGCGGCCACCTCCGCGACGTCCTGCGCGCCGGCTCCGAACGCGCCAACGCCATCGCCGACGCCACCCTCGCCGAAGTGCGCGAGGTCATGGGATCACTGTGAACCCGCCAGGGGCATAACCTCTCGGGGCCGGTCCGACACCGGCCCCGAGACCACCCCGCGCCCGCGACCACCCCCCCCGGAGGGAACCCGGCCATGGACCAGCACCCGACCACCCCCGGCCGAGGACTGACCCGCCCGCCGCACCTCCGCCCCGGCGACCACGTCGCGGTGGTCGCCACCAGCGGCCCCATCGACCCCCAGCGGCTCGCCGCCGGCACCGCCCTCCTGCGCTCCTGGGACCTCCGCGTCACCGTGGGCCCGCACGTCCTCGACACCCACCCCGTCCTCGGCCACCTCGCCGGCACCGACACCGACCGCGCCGCCGACCTCCAGGCCGCCTGGCTCGATCCCACCGTCGACGCCGTCATGTGCGCCCGCGGCGGCTACGGCGTCCACCGCATGGTCGACCTCCTCGACTGGGACGCCCTGCGCGCCGTCCCGCCCAAGATCCTGATCGGCTTCAGCGACGTCTCCTCCCTGCACGAGGCCTTCGCCCAACACCTCGGCCTCGCCACCCTCTACGGACCGATGAGCACCAGCACCCCCCTCCTGGAGGACGGCCCCACCGCCGAACACCTGCGCCGCACCCTCTTCGACCCCGCCGCCACGACGGTCCTCACCTCGGCCACCGCCGCCACCCTCGTCCCCGGCCGGGCCCGCGGTATCACCGCCGGCGGCTGCACCCACGTCCTCACCGCCGAACGCGGCACCCCCGCCGCCCGCCCCTCCTACGCCGGAAGCATCCTCATCCTGGAGGACGTCAACGAGCACCCCTACCAACTCGACCGCCTCCTCACCCAGCTGCTGCGCTCCGGCGCCTTCGACGGCGTCACCGGCATCGCCCTCGGCTCCTGGGAAGGCTGCGGCCCGCTCGACCGGGTCCGCGACGTCATGCTCGACCGCCTCGGACCGCTCGGCGTACCGATCATCTGGGAACTGGGCTTCGGCCACTGCCCCTCCACCCTGACCGTCCCGCTCGGCGTCCCCGCCCTGCTCGACGCCGACGCCGGCACCCTCACCCTCGACCTTCCCGCCCTCGCCGAACGCTGAATAGGGTGCGCCCATGAACGCGGACCGCTCCACGGGGACATCCACTACGGCCGACCTCGACGCGGACGGCCTCACGGACCTCGCCCTCGGCCTGCTGCGCGGCCCCGGCAGCGACGCCCGCACCATCCTCGGCCTCGCCGGCCCGCCCGGCGCAGGCAAGTCCACCCTGGCCCGTCACCTCGTCACCGAGGTCGAACGCCGGGAGGGCCCGGGCAGCGCCGCCTACCTCCCGCTGGACGGCTTCCACCTCTCCGCCGCCCAGCTCGACCGCCTCGGCCTCGGCCACCGCAAAGGCGCACCCGCCACCTTCGACGCCCACGGCTACGTCGCTCTGCTGCGCCGGGTCGAGGCCGAGCGCTTCCAGGACATCTACGTCCCCGACTTCGACCGCGACCTCGACGAACCGGTGGCCGCCCGGCACGTGGTCCACCCGCACACCCGCCTGGTCGTCACCGAGGGCAACTACCTCGCCGCCGCCGACCACCCCTGGCCGGAGGCCCGGCGAATGCTGCGCGAACTCTGGTACGTCGAGACCGACGACACCGTCCGCGAGGCGCGACTCCTCGGCCGCCACCGCGCCGGCGGCCGCGACGAAGCCGCCGCCCGCCACTGGGTCACCGGCAACGACCACCCCAACGGCGAGTACGTGAAGGCCGGCCGCGCGGTCTGCACCCGCATCGTCCGGGTGGGCCGTTTGCCTTCGCCCCCGAATGGGCGTAGTGTTCTCTAGTCGCTCGGCTGGGAGCACCGGACACGCGTCTGCGCGGACGGTCCCGGAGCGGCCAATCCTCTGAAACACCACCTCTTCCCGGTTACGGGCCGAGGCGTGTCGT
>NZ_BAAAKJ010000545.1:0-1845 GCF_039527695.1 Kitasatospora putterlickiae | reverse complement strand
CCGGGGCGAGCCGCACGGTGTGCAGCGCGGTCACCCGTCCTCCTGTCCGGCCCGTGCGGCCCGTCCGGCCCGCGCGGCCTCGTCGCCCGCCGGCCACAGCGGTGCGGGCAGCGGCAGCGCTGGCGGCTCCGGCAGGTGGGCGGGCTCGCCCAGCCCGAGGACGCGGTAGAGCAGCCGCCGCATCCGCCGGTCGAAGGCGCCCGGCCGGGAGCTGATCCGGTCCGCGATCGCCGCGTACTCCTCCCGCCGGTACTGCTCGGCGGCGTAGCCGAGTTGGGCGGTGAGCGGGTGGGACGGGCTGAGCGCCGGGGCGGTGCGGGCGAGCAGCGCGCCGGGCGAGCGCGGGTTGACGTCCCGGTGCGGGTACTCGGCGAGCAGGATCGGCGCGCCGGTCATGGTGCCGTAGAGGGTGACCGAGCCGTGGTCGCCGATGATGAAGTCGGCGGCGACCAGCAGCGGCCGCCAGTCCTCCTCGGGCGCGACCACGGTGACCGCCCCGCGCGCGGTGGCCGTCGCCCACGACCGGACCGCCCACGGGCTGTGCGCGGCGGCCACGTTGGGGTGGACCAGCAGCGCGGTCCGGTAGCCGTGCCGGGGCAGTTCGGCGGCCAGCCGGGGCAGCACCGCGTCGAGCCGGGTGAACAGCGAGCCGCTGCCCCAGGTGGAGCAGACCAGGACGAGCCGTTCACCGGGCCGCAGCCCGAGTGCGGCGCGGTAGCGCTCGCGGGCGGGCAGGGCGGCGGCGATCCGGTCGTAGCAGCCGTCGCCGACCACTTCGGCGATCGGCAGTGCTTCCGGGCAGCCCCGTCCGAGTTCGGCGCGCTCGTCCTCGTGGGCGAGCGCGTACGCGGTGGGCACCAGCCGGCCGCGCCAGGTGACGTACTCGGGTCCGAGCCCGGCCACCGTGCGACCGGCGCCGGGCCCCGCCGGGGACAGCTTGATGTGTCCGGCCCCGTGGGGCAGCCGGACCAGTGGGCCGCGCAGCCGCTCCAGTCCCTGTGACCCGGCGGCCAGCACCAGGTCGAACTCCCGCCGGACGGCCTCCGCCCAGGGCAGCACCGTGCCGCCGAACCGTAGGACGTGGGCCGCCGCGCCCCCGTTGAACGCGTGCGGCGGCACCGTGAACTGGACGTGCACCCGCAGGTCCGCGGCGAGCAGCGGATAGACGTCGTGCAGCCGCTGGCCGTAGACCATCGACTGGACGACGACCAGCACCTCCTTGCAGTCGGTGAGCGTGGCCCACGGACGCACCCGGCGCGCCGCGCCCCCGTCGTACCCGTCCGCCCGGCCGCGCTGGTCGTCCGCCCGGCCGCGCTGGTCGTCTGCCCGGCCGTGCTCCTCCGACCGCTCCTCCGACCGCTCCTCCGGCGGGTGCTCCCCGCCGGACCGGTCCCCGTGGTTGACTTCGTCGACTTCCCCGTGCACCAAGGTCATGTCGTTCCCCCTCCTTGATCCCGGACCGGGGCCCCGGGTCTCGGCGGCCCCGACCGGTTGGTGCCCGGGCGGTCTGGCGGATTCCATGACGGCTCCTGGCCGGTCTTGCACGACCCTTGCAGCGCCCTTGCCGCCGCTCCTGGAGCCCCGTGGGACGCCGAAGGGTACTGAGTTCCTTTACCAGGGGTACTGAGTGCCGTATGGTCTCCAGAGAGCCTCGGAGAATGCCGACGAGAGCCGACGGGCCAGATCCGGCCAAGGGCCGATCAGGGGCCGATCCGGCACTCAGTACCCTCGGCGTGGCCGGGGCCGTGGACCAGTGCAACCGACCGGTGCACCCGTACCAGGAGAACCGCTCATGAGCTTGAGGATCGTTGTCTGTGTGAAGTACGTGCCGGACGCGACGGGTGA
>NZ_BAAAKJ010000544.1:0-3327 GCF_039527695.1 Kitasatospora putterlickiae | reverse complement strand
TTTTCGCATTTTCGCGGAGTGTCAGCGCTGTGGTTGGGCGGTGCCCCAGGTGGGGCGGCCCTCCTCGTGGCCGGGGGTGTCGGAGAGCCGGGCGACGTCGGTGCCGTCGGAGTTCATGGTGTAGAGCTCGGAGGTTCCGCCGGCGGCGGCCTGCGCGAAGGCGATGGTGGTGCCGTCGGGGGAGTAGGTGGCGTTGCCGTACGTGGTGTCGGACGGGTCGGGGGTGAGCGCCTCGATGGCGGTGCCGTCGGGCTGGACGGTGTAGATGCCCCCGCCGGGGGCGTTGTCGGTGTCACCGGGGTAGCTGGTGAAGAGGATGTGGCCGCCGTCGGGGGACCAGCTGGCGCGTTCGCCGGCCCGCAGTTCCCAAGGGGTGAGGCGGTGCAGACCGGTGCCGTCGGCGTTGACGAGGTAGAGCGCCCGGCTGTTGGCGGGCTGGCCGGTGGCGCTGGTCCGGTAGGAGAAGACGATCTGCGTGCCGTCGGGGGACCAGGCCGGGTCGGTGACGTCGCCGGAGTAGGGGACGTCGTTGTTGAGGAAGGTGATCCGCTGGGCGGTGGTGCCGTCGGTGGCGATGACGTACAGGTCGCTGTACTGGATCTGGTCGTCCTCCGGGTCGGATTCGCCCCAGGCGCGGGTGAAGGCGAGCCGGGTGCCGTCGGGTGACCAGGCGGGCGTGGTCTCCGCCTCGTTGAGGCAGTCGGGGGCGTCGGCCTCGCAGAGCGCGCCGAGCTGCTGGGCCTTCCGGCCGTCGACGCCCGTGATCCAGAGCCGGCCGCGGGAGTCGCCGCTGGTGCGGTCGAACGCGATCGTGGTGCCGTCGGGTGACCAGGCCGGATGGTCGTCGCGGGTCTGCTCGGGCGGCTGGGTGAGCTGTTGGCGGGTCTTGCCGTCGGCGGTCACGGTGAAGATGGCGCTGGTGAGGCGGCCCTGATCGAGGAAGACCCGGCCGGCGATGAGGCCGTTGGGGGGCGTCGGGGCGGCGGGGGCGGCCTCGGCGGCGCCGAGCACCTCGGGAGTGACGGTGGCGACGGCCGGATCGGCGGTCGGGGTGGGGGACTCGGCGCGGATCTCGCTGAGCGGGATCTCCCCGGGCTGGGCGCCGCAGCCGGTGAGCAGGGCCCCGGCCAGCAGGAGGCCCGCACCGGCGCGGTGGCGGGTGCGGGCCGTGGTGGGTGTGGTGCGGTGGATGGTGGGGGTGGTCCGTGAGAGCCGTGTCCGTGTGCGGGTCATCCGCGTCTCATCTCCGTCTCCGATCCGTCCGGCGCGGCCGGGCGTGAGCCCCCCGAAGGAGCTGTCACTGTGTCAGATCGAGGAGAGGGGGACGGGGCGACACGCGATGGTCCGCGTCCGCTCGGGGACGGGGAGTCATCCGTTCGCGGGCGGTGGGTCAGTCCTTGGCGGCGCGCCGTTCGGCCTTGGCGACGGCCTCCGCCTCGTCCTCGGCCTCGGCGGTCTCCAGGGTGGGCGCGGTGCCGCCGAGCTGGGCGGGCAGCCACCAGGTGTCGTCGGGGCCGGAGGGCTTGCCGGGGTACTCGCGCTGGGCCCGGTCGAGCATCTCGGTCATCGCGGCGCGCAGCCGGCGGGTGACCATGACCGGCTTGTCCTCGGGCTTCAGCACGATCGGCTCGCCGATCATGATGGTGACCGGGACGTGCCGCTTGGTGAGGGTCTTCGGGCGGCCCTTGGTCCACAGCTGCTGGGTGCCCCAGAGGACCACCGGGAGCAGCGGGGCGCCGGAGTCGGCGGCCATCCGGGCGGCGCCGGTCTTGAACTTCTTCAGCATGAAGGAGCGGCTGATGGTCGCCTCGGGGAAGACGCCGACCACCTCGCCGGCGCGCAGGGCGCGCACGGCGGCCTCGTAGGCGGGCTGGCCGTCGGTGCGGTCGACCGGGATGTGCTTCATGCCGCGCATCAGCGGGCCGGAGACGGCGTGCTTGAAGACGTCGTCCTTGGCCATGAAGCGGGTCTTGCGCTTGCCGCCGCGGTAGGCGCCAAGGCCGGCGAAGAGGAAGTCGAGGTAGCTGATGTGGTTGCTCACGAGCACCGCCCCGCCCTTCGCGGGGATGTGTTCGGCGCCGATGATCCTGATGCGCACGTCGAGTGCGCGGAAGACGGTCAGCGCGGCGCCGATCACCGGCGGGTACACGAGCTCTGCCACGGTCAGTCCTGACTTCGACGGGCCTGGCGGCCCAGTACGGCGGGGTCCCGCGTGCGGTGGGCGGGGCCGACCGGGGGCGCGGCACACCGCGGTGGCCACGGGCGATACACGGAGATGATCCCCCGAACGGGTACCCGCTGTCACCTGAGCCGGGCCGCGCGGTCGGATCCGGCGGTGTGATGTGCGTGATGAGCTGGGACGGGAACTTTTCCCGGCCGGGCGTCCGGTCGTTTTCGCTGCCCGTTCGGGCGGGGCCGGCTCGGGGATGACCGGGGCGGCGGCGGGTGTTGTGGTGGCCGCGGGCGCGTTCGGCGGCCGCCGGTGGTGTGCGGGTCGGGCGCGGGTGACGGAAGGCTGTGGGTGCGGGTGGGTGACGGGGTGGTGCGGCTGTCGGCGGCGGAGCTGGGGGAGCCGCTCGGGCAGCGGGCGACGCTGGTGCAGTTCTCGACGGCGTTCTGCCAGCCGTGCCGGGCGACCCGGCGGGTGCTGGCCGAGGTGGCGGGGATGGTGGCCGGGGTGGCGCACGTCGAGGTGGACGCCGAGGAGCGGTTGGAGCTGGTGCGGCGGCTGGACGTCGTGCGGACGCCGACCGTGCTGGTGCTGGACGCCGGCGGCCGGGTGGTGCGGCGGGCGGCGGGGCAGCCCCGGCGGGCGGATGTGATCGCGGCGCTGGGCGCGGCGGTCTAGCGGCGGCCTGGAGGTGGTCCGGCGATGGTCGGTGGCGGTCCGGAGGTCGGCGGTCCGGCGGGCGCCGGGGTGTGGGCGGGGGCGTGCGGGGCGGCTCCGAGGTGACTCCGGTGGCGGAAGGGGAGCCCCGTCGGGTGGAGTCCGAGGTGGGCTGGGGCAGGATGGGCCTGACGGCGGTGTGACCGTCCCCCCGGTCCGCGGTGGACCGGAGGCCTTCCCGGGGCTGCCGAGGGGGCCGCGGGGCGCTCGGCCGGGACCGCGCGGCGTAAGCTACTGGCGAGTAGTGACCGTCGGGCTACTGGCGGGTATGCTGCCAGCAAGTTCCGGACCGGCACGGGAGCAGGCCGCCGGGAGCGGGTGCGAGCCGTGTTCGCATCCCCTTGCGCAGCCGCAGCCGCCGGACGAGACCAGTACAGGAGACAGGCCGTGAGCTTGAGGATCGTTGTCTGTGTGAAGTACGTGCCGGACGCGACGGGTGA
>NZ_BAAAKJ010000543.1:0-618 GCF_039527695.1 Kitasatospora putterlickiae | reverse complement strand
ATCCATTAGTTTTTGACAATATTCAATTTCATCTTCCAGCTTATTCGTTGTCGATTTAGATGGGAATTTTTTCTTCATGGATTCATCGATCTCATAAACAGATTTTCGAAGTTTCTTGGAGCGATCCATCAGTATTTCCTTTGGTGATTTTTGATTATAACGGGCCTTTGAATGGGTGGCGTCAACAATAATAGAATTGCTTTTTATAATTTTCTTTTCGATGGCAATTTCCACGGATTTATTAATTAACATATTCAATAAATTTTTGTCTTTTAAACGTAATTTACGGAACTTGGTTAGAGAACTTGGCTCCATCACGGATTCTTCTGGAGCCATACCAAGAAAATATTTAAAGGACATGTCATATTTGGAACGCTCTACAATGTCCACATCAGATAAATCATAGATTGTTTTTAGAAGTAAATATTTAAACATACGGATTGGATCAATGGCATTCCTACCATTTGTATGACAGTATTTATCGTTTAATTCATCATATATAAAAGAAAAATCTACTAACTCATTAAGCTTTCGTAAAACATTATCCTTAGGTACAACCAGATCATAAATTTCCGAATATGCACTTAATATCATTGATTGTTGTTTTTGTATCATTGT
>NZ_BAAAKJ010000542.1:8020-9211 GCF_039527695.1 Kitasatospora putterlickiae | reverse complement strand
CCGGCAGCTTCTCGGCGGCCGGGCCGTCCGGCCGGGAGACGGCGGCGCGCCAGCGGGCGAGCCGCTCGACGGCCTCGTCCAGGGTGGCCTTGGTCCACTCCCAGTCCTCGCGGTAGTGGTGCGAGAGCAGGGCGAGGCGGATCGCGGCCGGGTCGACGCCCTCGCGGCGCAGCGCCGAGACGAAGACCAGGTTGCCGCGCGACTTGGACATCTTGTGGCCGTCCAGGCCGACCATGCCGGCGTGCACGTACGTCCGGGCGTACGGGTGGTCACCGGTGGCGACCTGGGCGTGCGAGGCGCCCATCTCGTGGTGCGGGAAGGAGAGGTCGCTGCCGCCGCCCTGGATGTCGAAGGACATCCCGAGGAACTGCAGCGCGATGGCGACGCACTCGATGTGCCAGCCGGGGCGGCCGTGGCCGAGCTCGGTGTCCCAGGCGGGCTCGCCGGGGCGGGCGGCCAGCCAGAGCAGGGCGTCCAGCGGGTGGCGCTTGCCCGGGCGGTCCGGGTCGCCGCCGCGCTCGGCGAAGACCGGGCGCATGGCGTCCTGGGCGAGGCCGGAGACCTCGCCGAAGCGCGGGTCGGACTCCACCGAGAAGTAGATGTCGCCGTCCAGCTCGTAGGCGGCGCCGCTCGCCAGCAGCTTCTGGACCAGCGGGACGATCCACGGGATGGACTCGACGGCGCCGATGTAGTGGGCCGGCGGGAGCAGCCGCAGCGCGGTCATGTCCTCCCGGAAGAGCGCGGTCTCGCGCTCGGCGAGGGCCACCCAGTCCTGGCCGGTCTCGACCGCGCGCTGCAGCAGCGGGTCGTCGACGTCGGTGACGTTCTGCACGTAGAGGACGTCGTGGCCGGCGTCCTTCCACACCCTCTGCACCAGGTCGAAGGCGTTGTAGGTGGCGGCGTGGCCCATGTGGGTCGCGTCGTAGGGCGTGATGCCGCAGACGTAGATCCGGGCGGTGCCGTCCTGCGGCACGACCTCCCGGATGCCTCCCGTCGCGGTGTCGTGGATTCGGAGGGGGAGCCCCTGACCAGGCAGGGCGGGAACCTCGGAGGCGGGCCAGGCATGCATGGCATTGACTTTAACCGTGAGAACATTTGAAAGCCTAACCAGTCGGCAAGATCGACTGGATTCGCTTCCTTTCGTAGCCCGAGCGGTTCCGGACCGATAGTGCCCGGCGCTTGACAGCGCCG
>NZ_BAAAKJ010000542.1:0-7929 GCF_039527695.1 Kitasatospora putterlickiae | reverse complement strand
GGCGGCCCAGGTGCCGCCGCTGGTCGGGGTCGGCGTCGGCGAGGTCGGCCTCGGCGAGGTGGGCGTGGTCGTCGGCGTCGGGGTCTGCGCCACGTTGAGCACGAAGTCGAACGTGGCCTCCTTGGCCGAGCCGACCTGGCGCACGTTCATCAGCAGCCGGGCGTCGTAGATGGTGTCGGTGCTGTTGCGCGGCTCGTTCGGGAAGTACAGCTGGGTGGTGATCACCGGCCGGTTGGGCGCCTGGAGCTTGACGTGGATGTGCCGGGTGCGGCCGGGGTAGAGGCCGGGCACGATCGTGGTGAGGCTGAACGCGCCCTGGGCGTTGGTGAACTGGTGGCCGCGGAAGGTGTAGCCGGAGTTGTCGTAGTTGCCGTTCACGTCGGCCTGCCAGAAGTCCATCAGGACGTTGCCGATCGGCAGGCAGCCACGGCCGAAGACGAAGCCGCTGACGGTGAGCCGGGTGCCCGGGGTGCTGTCGGTGATGAGCGAGGTGCGCAGCGGGGAGTTGGGCTTGAAGTAGGGACCCTCGGTCTGCTCGATGGTCGGGGCGTCGCCGTCGTGGCACTCGGGGGTGAACTCCGGCGTCTCGCCGGTGCCGACCCGGTCACGGGCCAGTGCGACGCCTCCGCCGACCAGCAGCGGCGCGGTGCCGAGCACGGCGGCGGCCCGGAGGACGGTCTTGCGGCTGATCCGGCGGTCGATCGGATCGTCCGTCCCGGTGAGAGGCTCTTCGGACGCGGGCATGCGCCGACTCCTTCGGTGTGAGTGTGGGGGATCTGGTGGTGCCGTCCGGGGGCGGCCCTTGCCATGGTGGGGGCATGACAAGGACCGGGCCGACGGGCCGCCCGCTCGCGCCGGGCGGCCCGCCGGTGGCCAGCAGTCAAACTACGGGCCGCCAGGGGCCGCCGCGATGGACGTGATCCGGGGATCGTGGTGATTTCCTCCGACCCTCGACCGGAACTCCCCCGGCGTCATCCCGGTCTCCCGGCGGAAGAACCGGCAGAAGTACGCCGGATCGCCGAAACCGGCCTCCCTGGACACCTGCCGCACCGTCAGTTCGGTGCAGGCCAGCAGGCGTTTGGCCTCCAGCGTCTGCTGCTGGCGGATCAGCCGGCCCGGGGTGTGGCCGGTCGCCTGCTTGACCATCGCCTGCAGGTGCCCGGAGGAGACGCCCAGCTCGTGCGCGCAGGAGGCGACCGAGCGCTGCACCCCGCCCGGGGTGGCGATCAGCCGGGTGAAGGCGGCCGCGAGGTCCCCCGTGCGGCCGGGGAGCGCGCCCGCGCCGCCGGGCGAACAGGCCCGCAGGGCGCGCACGATGAGGATGTGCAGACTGGCCCGCAGCACGCCCGGGTAGCCGGCCGGGCGGGCCCGGTACTCGGCCTCCATGTCCGCCAGCAGCCCGGCGATCGGCCCGGCCTGCTCGCCCAGGCACACCGCCGGGCGGGAGGCCAGGGTGCGCAGCGCGGCGAGGTCCTGCGGGTGGGCCAGCAGGAAGTCCTCGTTGAACAGCACGACCTGTCCGGTGAGGTCGTCCGCGTCCGCCCAGTAGTGCACCTGGCCGGGCGCGATCACGCACAACTGCGGGGGCTGCAGCGGCCGCTGGACCAGGTCCAGGACGTGGGCGCCGCGTCCGCCGGTGACGTAGACGATCTCGTAGAAGGAGTGCCGGTGGGGGAAGCCGGCCCGGGACAGCGGGCCGATGGCGTCGAAACTGCCGATCGCGAACGGCAGCAGATGCGGCAGCGGGACCTGGAGGCGGTGCAGCGGCAGGTCCAGGTGGGGGGTGGTCCGTCGCTCTTCCATCGTCGCAGTGTGCGGCCAGGGCGGCTCACCGGTCCAGACCAATACCGGCTGTACCGCCCCGTGGACCATGGGATCGAGGGGTCGCCCGCCGCCGCACGCCCCGAGCCGAAGGCACACCCGTCCCGGCCGCACCGGTCAGGA
This sequence comes from Kitasatospora putterlickiae, assembly GCF_039527695.1. Classification (NCBI taxonomy): domain Bacteria; kingdom Bacillati; phylum Actinomycetota; class Actinomycetes; order Kitasatosporales; family Streptomycetaceae; genus Kitasatospora; species Kitasatospora putterlickiae. The sequence continues at coordinate 5,985 of NZ_BAAAKJ010000542.1, read as the reverse complement.
GCGGCCGGGAGGCGGACCGGCGACTACACCGGCGGCCAGGGGATGGACGGCCAGTCCTCGGAGGGCAGCGGGTGGGTGCCGGTGGTGAGCAGGGCGGCCACCCGGGAGCGGGCGGCGTCCAGTTCGGCGGCGGTCAGGTGCGGGGCCAGCCGCTCCCCCAGCGCGCCGTCCAACTGAACGGCCAGCCCGGTCAGCACCTCGGCCGCCTCGGCGGGCAGCGGCTGTCCGGCCCAGCCCCAGAGCAGGGTGCGCAGCTTGCCCTCGGTGTTGAAGGTGACGCCGTGGTCGATGCCGTAGAGCCGGCCGTCGGCGGCCGGGATCAGGTGGCCGCCCTTGCGGTCGGCGTTGTTGAGGACGGCGTCCAGCACCGCGAGCCGGCGCAGCCGCCGGTCGTCGGGGTGGACCAGCAGCGCGGTGCGCCCGTCGCCGACCTCGGCCCGGACGATCGGCAGCCAGCCGTCCTCGGGGCCGCGCGGGTCCTGGAGCGCGAGCAGCGGGGCGGCCTCCGGGTCGGGCTCCACCCACAGCTGCACCATGCCGGGGCCGTGCGGGCCGTCGCGCAGCACGGTGGGCGGGACCAGGTCCCAGCCGGTGGCGGCGGACAGCTCGTACGCGGCGACCTCGCGGCCCGCCAGGGTGCCGTCCGGGAAGTCCCAGAGCGGGCGCTCGCCGGCCACCGGCTTGTAGACGGCCTGGGCCCGGCGGCCGTCGGCCGCGCTGACGGTGCAGTAGAGGGCGGCGTTGGAGGCGTCGGTGAGCCGGCCGTGCACGGTCAGCCCGCCCTCGCGCAGCAGCCGCAGCGCGCTGGACGGGTCGGCGGCGAGGGCGGCGCTCTCGGCGGGGTCGGACCGCGGCGGCTCCGGCGGGTCGGCCGGCCGCGCGGTCGGCGTGCTCAGCGCCGGTACCCGTTCGCGCGCGGGCACAGGTGGCCCTCCGGGTCGAGCGGGAGGTTGCAGAACGGGCAGGGCTTGCGGCCGGCCGCGACGAGGTCCAGCGCCCGCTTGGCGAACACCCGGGCCATCGCGCCGGACAGCCGCACCCGGAGCATGTCCGGGCCGTTCTCGTCGTCCTCGAAGACGGCGGCGCCCTCCTCCTCGCCCTCCTCTTCCTCGACCAGAGCCTGGGCCTCGACCACCAGGCAGCCGTCCACGCTGTCCCAGGCGAGCGCCATCGTGCCGACCCGGAACTCCTGCTCCAGCGGCAGGTCCAGCGGCGCGGTGTCGAGCAGGTCCTGCGGGGCGCTGGCCGGGATGGTGGCCGCGCCGCCGCTGCGGCGCAGCGCCTCGTCGAGGACCTCGTCGATCCGCTCGGCGAGCGCGGCGACCTGGGTCTTCTCCAGCAGCACGCTGGTGATCCGCCCGCGGGCGCTGGCCTGCAGGTAGAACGCCCGGGCGCCGGGCTGGCCGACGGTGCCGGCCACGAACCGTTCGGGCTGGTCGTAGAAGAAGACCTGACGGGTCACGCTCTCGCTCCGGGTCGTATCGATCGTCGTGGGCGTCCGGGGACGCCGCTGGGGTCGGTCGGGGGTCGGGGCTGGGTGGTCCGGGGTGCCCGGGCCGCGGCGCGGGGACCCACTGGTCACCCTACGACCTCCGGGGCCGCGTCGGGGAGCCGAGCCCCCGGCGGTGGCCGGGCACGGAACCCGGCGGACGCCTCAGGCCGTGCCGGTGGAGCCGCCGACCACCGCGTCCCCGCCGGGACCGCTCCGGCCGCCCGGGCCGGCGGGCCGCGGGGCGAGCGGGGCGAGGTCGCCGGTGTCGCCCATCCGCAGCAGGAAGGGCCGGCGCGCGGTGTAGCGGATCGCGGTGACCGAGCAGGGGTCGACGTTGATCCGCTGGAAGTGGTCGAGGTGCAGGCCGAGCGCGTCGGCCACCACCGCCTTGATCACGTCGCCGTGCGAACAGGCGACCCAGACCGCGTCCTCGCCGTGCTCGGCGGCGATCTTCTCGTTCCACTCGCGGACCGCGCCCACCGTGCGGTGGCTCAGCTCGCGCAGCGACTCGCCGCCGGGGAAGGCGGCCGCCGCCGCGTGGTCCTGGACGACGCGCCACAGCGGCTCCTTGGCCAGCTCGGCCAGCGGCCGGCCGGTCCACTCGCCGTAGTGGCACTCGCCGAGCCGCTCGTCCAGTGCGGGGCCGGCCAGCTCGGGGCGGGCGGCGAGCAGCGGCTCCAGGGTCTGCCGGCAGCGCTCCAGCGGGCTGCTGACCACCTGCACCAGCGGGACCGGGGCGAGCCGGTCGGCGAGCGCGGCGGCCTGCGCGCGCCCGGTGTCGTCGAGCTCCACCCCCGGTGTCCAACCGGCCAGGATTCCGGCGGTGTTCGCGGTCGAGCGGCCGTGGCGGACGAGCAGCAGGGTGGGCATGGGGCCTACCCTACGGCCTCCCGGGCCGGGGCGGGCCCGGGCGCGGATCTCCGGCCACCGCCCCCGGTGGCGTCCCCGGCGGCGTCCCCGGCGGCGGGACGAACCGTCGTGGCGGCGGATGTTTCGGACACGGTTTTGCGGCGACAATGGCCCGCATGATCGTCCACTGTGCCATCTACCGCGACGGCCGACCGGTCGCGACGCCCGCCGACCCGGCCGGCAGCCTCGCCGCCGCGCGGGCGGCGGGCCCGGGCGGCTTCGTCTGGATAGGCCTGTTCGAGCCCACCACCGAGGAACTCGACCGGGTCGGCGCCGAGTTCGGCCTGCACCCGCTGGCCGTCGAGGACGCGGTCGGCGCCCACCAGCGCCCGAAGGTGGAGCCGTACCAGGGCTCGCTGTTCGTGGCGCTCAAGACGCTCGGCTACCACCCCGGCGGCCACGCGGTGACCAGCGGCGAGGTGATGCTCTTCGTCGGCGAGGACTTCGTGATGACCGTCCGGCACGGCGCGGACAGCCCGCTCGGCGACCTGCGCTCCCAGCTGGAGCGGCAGCCGGAGGTGCTCAGGTTCGGTCCGAGCGCCGTGCTGCACTCGGTCTGCGACACGGTGGTGGACGGCTACGTGGACGTGGCCGTCGGCATCCAGGCGGACCTCGACGAGCTGGAGGCGGACGTCTTCGCGCCCGGCCGGGTGGGGCGCGACGTCGCGAGCCGGATCTACGGCTACAAGCGGCAGCTGGTGACCGTCCGCCGGGCCACCGGCCCGCTGGTCGACCCCATGCTGCGGCTGGAGCGCGGCGGCGCGCCGTACGTCCGCGCCGAGGCGCTGCCGTACCTGCGGGACGTCTCGGACCACCTGGCCCGCACCAACGACCAGGTGGAGGGCATGGACCGGCTGCTGTCGGACATCCTGGCCGCCAACCTGGCACAGGTCAGCGTGCAGCAGAACAACGACATGCGGAAGATCTCCGCCTGGGCGGCACTGGCCGCCGTGCCGACGATGATCGCCGGCGTGTACGGGATGAACTTCGAGCACATGCCCGAGCTGCGCCAGCCCTGGGGCTACCCGGCGGCGGTCTCGCTGATGGTGCTGGTCTGCGTCCTGCTGCACCGGGTGTTCAAGCGGCACGACTGGCTGTAGGCCCCTCCCCGTCCCGCACGGAAAGGGGCCCCGCCGCCGCTACGCGAGGCCGGCGCGCTCCAGGGCCTCGACGCCGGTGCGCAGCGCGGTGATCCGCTCGTCGAGCGTGAAGCCCGCCGGGGCCAGGGTGAGCGTGGTGACGCCCGCGTCCGCGTAGGCCCGCATCCGGTCGGCGATCCGGGCGGTGTCGCCGATCAGCGAGGTGGCGTCGATGAGGTCGTGCGGGACGGCGGCGGCCGCGCCCGCGTAGTCCTTGGCCAGGTAGCGCTCCTGGACCTCGTCGGCGGCCTGCTCGTAACCCATCCGGCGGGCGAGCTGGTTGTAGAAGTTCTTCTCCTTGCTGCCCATGCCGCCGATGTAGAGCGCGGTGTAGGCGCGCTGCGAGTCGACACCGGCCTTGACGTCCTCGCCGACGGCGATGGCGACGGTGGGGCAGACGTCGAAGCCGTCGAACTCCTTGCCCGGCTCGGCGCCGGCCTTGGCGCGGCCGGCCCTCAGCGGGTCCAGGGAGAGCGCGGCGTGCGCGGGGTCGAAGAAGATGCCGAGCCAGCCGTCGGCGATCTCGCCGGTCTGCTCCAGGTTCTTCGGGCCGATCGCGGCGATGTACAGCGGGATGTGCTCGCGCACCGGGTGCACGGTGAGCTTGATCGGCTTGCCGGGGCCGCCGGGCAGCGGCAGCGTCCAGTGGGCGCCGTCGTGGACCAGCCGCTCGCGGGACATCGCCTTGCGGATGATCTCCACGTACTCGCGGGTGCGGGCCAGCGGCTTGTCGAACTTCACGCCGTACCAGCCCTCGGAGACCTGCGGACCGGAGACGCCGAGGCCGAGCCGGAAGCGGCCGCCGGAGAGGGTGTCCAGGGTGGCGGCGGTCATCGCGGTCATCGCCGGGGTGCGGGCCGGGATCTGGAAGATGGCCGAGCCGACGTCGATCCGCTCGGTCCTGGCGGCGACGTAGGAGAGCACGGTGGCCGCGTCCGAGCCGTACGCCTCGGCGGCCCAGCAGACCGCGTAGCCGAGCCGGTCGGCCTCCTGCGCGACGGCGATGTTGTCGGCGTCCATGCCGAGTCCCCAGTAGCCGAGGTTGATGCCGAGTCGCATGGGCACTGCCTTCCAGTCGGGTTGCTCGGGAGCGCGACGACGCGTCCGGCCGACATGCTACTGGCCGGTAGCCGTGCTGCGGGTCACATTCCGGCGGTCGGTCCGCGCGCTCCGGTCCGGTGCGGCCGACGGTGATCTTCCTGCGGGTCTGCACACCTGCCCGGGCACCGGCCGCTACGCTCAGCCGACGTGGGGCGCCGCGTCCCACCTGCGGGTTTGTCCCCGTCGGGCGAGCCGCCCCGCAGCGTTGTGCCACCGCACCTTCGGCCAGTGAGAGGGCCCGTCCGATGGAAATGCGTCACCTCGGCCGCACCGGGCTGCAGGTCTCCCGGCTCGGCCTCGGCACCATGACCTGGGGTCGCGACACCGACGAGCAGGAGGCCGCCGAACAGCTCAAGGAGTTCGTCGACGCTGGCGGCAACCTCGTCGACACCGCCGACGTCTACGCGGACGGCGACGCCGAGTACCTGCTCTCCCGGCTCACCGACAGCCTCATCCCCCGCTCCGAACTGGTGATCGCCACCAAGGCGGGCAGCGTGCCGGCCTCCGGCCGCCGCTTCGACGGCTCGCGCGGCCACCTGCTCGCCGCGCTGGACGCCTCGCTGCGCCGGCTCGGCACCGACTACGTCGACCTCTGGCAGGTGCACGCCTTCGACCCGGCCACCCCGGTCGAGGAGACCCTGAGCGCCCTGGACATCGCCGTCTCCTCCGGCCGCGCCCGCTACGTCGGGGTCTGCGACTTCAGCGGCTGGCAGCTCGCCAAGGCCGCCACCTGGCAGCACGCCCACCACGGCCGGGTGCCGCTGGCCGGGGCTCAGCTGGAGTACTCGCTGCTCCAGCGCGGCATCGAGCGCGAGGCCCTGCCGGCCGCCCGGGACGCCGGAGTGGGCCTGCTCGCAGGCTCCCCGCTCGGGCGCGGCGTGCTCACCGGCAAGTACCGGCACGGCCTGCCGCAGGACTCGCGCGGCGCCTCGCCGTACCTGTCCGGGTTCGTCCAGCCCTACCTCGGGGAACGCTCCCGGCGGATCGTGGACGCCGTAGCGACCGCCGCCGACGGGCTGGCCAGCAGCCCGCTGGCGGTCGCGCTGGCCTGGGTCCGGGACCGTCCCGGGGTCGCGAGCGCGCTGGTCGGGGCACGGACCGTCGGACAGCTTCAGGCGGCGCTGTCGGTGGAGGAGCTTACGCTTCCGGAGGAGATCCGCGGTGCGCTCGACGACATCTCGGCGCCGGTCCACCGTTATCCCGACCAGGGGTGGAGCGAGCTGTAGCGGCCGCTCGACCCCGCCACCCGAGCCTGCCCGAACCGACCGACCGCCGGACCGGCCGCCCCGGGCGTCCAGCGACCGGTCCGACCCGGCCGCCCGCACCCGCCACGGGGCGGACGGC
>NZ_BAAAKJ010000541.1:0-4558 GCF_039527695.1 Kitasatospora putterlickiae | reverse complement strand
CTCGGACGGGCCGCAGGCGGATGCGGCCGGTCCGAGGGAGCCCGGGTCCTGCGCGGGTGCGTCCCCGCGGCGCTGCCGGCCGCCGGGGACGCACCCGTCGGGGTGGTCGGAGCGTCAGAAGGGCAGGACGCGGCGGAGGAAGACGTCGTTCCAGAAGTTGGCGTCGCCGTCGACCAGGGTGCCGTCGCCCGAGGTGAACAGGACGGCGGTGCCCAGGCCGCCGACGACCGGGTCGTAGGAGCCGCCGGTGGACTGGGAGCCGTCGGCGGCCACGCTGACCCGCTCGGTGCGGCCGGTCCACAGGTCGTGCCGGAAGACGTCGACGGTGTGGTTGGTGTCGCCCGGGACGAGGTTGTCGGCGTTGGAGTTGAAGTACACCCAGCGGTTGCCCGGGGCGATGACCGGCGCGGAGGAACTGCCGGTGGTGACGGTGCCGGGCAGGGCGATCGGCAGCCGGCGGACCGCGCCCGTCCGCAGGTCGCGGACGAAGAGTTCCTGGTGGCGGGAGTCGTTGTCGGGTCCGTTGTAGACGAGGTAGGAGTAGACGGCGAGGCGGCCGTCGGGGCTGATCGTGCCGGTGGCCGCGGGGTGCGGCGCGCCGGACTCGTCGGCGCTGGCGATCGTGGTGCGGCCGGAGGACAGGTCGTGGACGTAGTAGGGGTACTGGCGGGGCGGCCGGGCGGCCGTCTCGCCGCCGTGGAGGTAGCGGCGGCGGGGCCTGGGCTGCTCGGCCTCGTCGTCGGCGGCGGCCTGCGCGTCGGCCGGGTCCTCGACGGCCGGGCCGCCCTCGGTGCGCGGCACCAGGTTGGTGGCGCGGGAGATGAAGCCGACGCTCCCGCCGTCCGCGCTGATCACCGGCCAGAAGGAGTGGCGGTTGGCCGGTGAGCCGTTCGCGCCGATCGTGAGCAGGCGGGTGGTGTGCTGCCGGCGGTCGGTGACGTAGATGTTGATCGTGCCGTAGGGTCCGGCGCCGGGCGCCAGGTCGTCGCGGGTCGAGGCGAAGGCCACGTAGCGGCCGTCGGCGCTGATCGACGGCTCGTTGGCGTACCGGTCGGGTTCCAGCTGGGCCGGGCCGCCGGCCGTGATCCACTCGATCCCGCCGGTCCACAGGTCGCGGAGGTAGACGTCGGTCGTGCCGTTGGTGTCCTCCGGGACGAGGCCGGCCAGGGAGGTGAACACCACGGAGCGGCCGAGGGCGTCGATCTCGCCCTCGTAGGAGTAGCCGTCGGCCTGGGCGCCCGTGGAGGTGAGGCTGATCCGCTCGACGCCGCCGGTCCACAGGTCGCGGACGAAGACGTCGGTCGTGCCGTTGGTGTCGCCCGGCACGATGTTGGTGGCGTCGGAGTCGAAGACGGCCCAGCGGCCGCTGGCGCTCAGCCCGGTGGCCAGGCTCCCGGTGTCCGGCTCGGCGCCGCCGATACCGGTGCTGATCCGGGCCGTGCGCGCCCAGAGCCCCCCGGCGTGCGCGGTGTCCGCCTGCGCCGCGCCGGCCGGGGCCGGGTCGGCCTCGGCGGGGACGACCGCGGTGACCCCGGCGAGGACGGCGGCGGCCAGCACTGCGGCGGCCCGCACCGCGCGTGGTCCCCGGGTGGCGCGTGCGCTGCGTGCGACCGGTGGTGTGGTGGTCATGGCGGGTTCCTCCCCTGCTCGCGCCTCACCGCGCGCCCGGCCCGGCACCGCCGCGCGGCCCGCCCCCCTCGGCGGTCGGCTGGGTACGAGCCAACCGCCGGGCAGGACCCGGGTCAATGCCCCGGACACCGCTTTGATGAGAACCCGTCAACCCGGGGTCTGCGCGGTGAAGGGTTCCGCCCGGCGGACCCGGAACGGCCGTTTCCGGCCACGGCGCGGACGGGGCACGAGGGTGCCGTGGGACTGGAGGTGCCGGTGGGGCGGGGGGTGGGGCGGGCAGGAAGCAACGCGTCCGGAGGGGCGCTCTCCGGACGCCGCGGGAAGGGCCGGCAACGGCCCAACCCGGGCCCGCCGCAGGCCTGTGCGGCCCGCCCGGCGCGCCCCTACGATGTGAGCGCCGTCGGGCCTGACCCCCGACCCCGCCCCTGCCGGCCGACGCCGGGCAGCACCGGTCCCCTCCCTGACGGACCGGTCGCCCCGTCGGGCGCCGCGTGCCCGGCTCACCCCGGGCACGAGCGGAGCAGCGGGGCGGGCACCACCGCGCAGGCCGCCCGTGACCACCCACACCCAAGGGGTATGCCCATGCACGCCGGCACCGTCGTACCACCGGTCAGACCCGTCCCCGCCGACCGCGCGTTCCGCGCGGTTCGCGCCCTGCTGCTCGTCCTCGCCGTCCTGGCCGCCCTGGTGGGCGTCAGCCTCCCGGCGGCCGGCCCGGCGCACGCCGCGGTGCCCGACCGCTGGGGCTTCGCCTACCTCGACAACCCGACCCCGCCGCCGGGGTACGTCCCCGACACCACGCGCCAGTGGGGCAGCTGGCCCTCGCCGGCCACCAACCCGGTGCGGGTCGACAAGGTCGGCACCGGCTCCTACGTCGTGCACTTCCCGCTGATCGCCGGCCCCGGAGGCATCGCGCACGTCACCGCCGTCGCCCGCACCGGGTCCTGGTGCCAGGTCCGGGGCTGGGCCACCGCGGGCTCCGGTCAGGACGTCGCCGTCGGCTGCTACCGCACGGGCGGGGCGCCCGAGGACAACCGCTTCACCGTCCTCTACACCACCAGCAGCGGCGTGCCGTCCCCGGCCGTCGGCGGCTACGGCTACGTCTTCGCCAACCCGACCGGGTCGGTGGTCACCCAGTACAACTCGACCGGCGGCACCAACGTCGTCGGCTCCGGGGGCACCGGCATCTGGAAGGTCTGGCTGCCGGGCCTGGGCCAGCCCACCCAGGCCGGCAACCTGGAGGTCACCGCCGTCGACGCGGCCAACGGCGCGCGCTGCAAGGTCGCCGACTGGGCGCCCTCCACGACCGGCCAGACCGTCATCGTCAACTGCTACAACGCGGGCAACGTCCTGTACAACACCCGCTGGACGCTGAGCTACTCGGAGAAGCGGGCGGTGCACGGGCCGGCCCTGCCGCCCAACTTCTACGGCTACCTCTGGTTCAACGGCGGCGTGCCGGGCGGGACCAACTTCAACTCCTCCGGCGCGGTCAACACGCTCGGCGGCTCCGTCCCCTACACCGTCAACCTGCCGAACATCGCCGTGCCCTCCGACACCGCGCAGGTCACCGCCTTCGGGCCCGGCCCGGACCACTGCACCCTGGCCACTCCGTGGAACCGCAGCGCCGGGACGGTGAACCTCTTCCCCATCTGCTTCAACGCCTCCGGGTCGCCGGTCCCGTCCCGCTTCTTCACCGCGTACACCTCGGCGTCCTGATCCGCCGACGGCCGGGCCCGGGGCGCACCACCGCCCCGGGCCCCGCCCGTTCCCGTGCCCCGGCAGCCCACCGACCGCTACCCGTCCCCGGCCCTCCCGGCCTCCCTATCCTCCGGTTCCGCGAACCAGCCCGATGATCATTCGTCAGCCACGCCTTAGGGTGAGCGGGGTCCCACTACCGCGTCCCCACCCCCGGAGCACCCGTGCTGCACCTGCGTCTGATCGTCCCCGCCGACCTGCGCGACGCCGTGCTGAGCCGCCTGGACGACTGCGTCGGCGTGACCCACGTGGTCCTGCTGCCCGACGCGGCCGTCCGGCCGGCCGGGGACGTGGTGCTCTGCGACGTGGCCCGGGAGTCGGCGGACGAGGTGCTCGCCGGGCTGCGCGGGACGGGGCTGACCGAGCGCGGCGCGATCGACGTCCAGGAGGTCGAACTGACGCTCTCGGCCGCCGCCGACGAGGCCGAGCGGCTCGCCCCGGGTGAGGGCGCGGACGCGCTGGTCTGGGAGGAGGTCTCCGACATCACCCACGAGGAGTCCACCCTCACCGGCGTCTACCTGGCCTTCCTCGCCGTGGCGACGATGCTGGCCGCCTGCGGCGCGGTGCTGGACAGCGCGATCCTGGTGGTCGGGGCGATGGCGGTGGGGCCGGAGTTCGGGCCGCTCGCCGGGCTCTGCGTGGCACTGGTGCAGCGGCGCGCGCGGCCGGCGCTGCGCTCGCTGAACGCGCTGATCGCCGGTTTCGCGGTCGCGATGGCGCTGACCGTCGGTTTCTCCCTGCTCATGGACGGCCTGGGGCTGTTCAGCCACGAGCGGTTCGAGGCGGCCCGGCCGAACACCTCGTTCATCTGGCAGCCGGACGCGACCTCCTTCGTGGTGGCCTTCCTCGCGGGCGTCGCCGGACTGCTCTCGCTGACCTCGTCCAAGGCGGGCCTGCTGGTCGGCGTGGCGATCTCGGTGACCACGGTCCCCGCCGCCGCCAACGCGGCGGTCGCCCTCGGGTACGGGGACTTCCGGCAGTTCTGGGGCTCCAGCCTGCAACTGCTGCTGAACATGGCGGGGATCGTGCTGGCCGGGGTGCTCACGCTGCTGGTGCAGCAGGGCGCCTGGCGGCGCATCCGGAGCCGGGCCGCCGCCGGCGGCCGGTCCGCCTGAGCCACCGGACGGCCTGCCTGAGCCACCCGCCGGCCCGCCTGAGCCGCCCCGGCCCGGCG
>NZ_BAAAKJ010000540.1:10029-15449 GCF_039527695.1 Kitasatospora putterlickiae | reverse complement strand
CCGCCGCCGGCGCGGCTCCTCCAGCGCCAGCCGGGCGCGCCGGGCCGCCCGCAGCTCCCGCACCCGCACCCGCGCCGCCGACCGCTCCAGCGCGCTCGCCCCGCCCAGCACCGTGCGCGGCACCGCGCCCACCAGATTGAAGTCCCCCAGCACCAGGTAAGGCTGCGGCAGGTCGGCGATCCACCGGCGGATCGCCGCCAGCTGCGCCATGTTCCAGCCCGGCACGAACGACAGGTGCGCGGCCACCACGGTGAACGGGCCGTTCGCTCCCTCCAGGACGGCGGCCAGCGCGGCCCGCGGCTCGTCCGGCACCGGCGTCAGGCCGCGCCGCCCGGCCACCCGCAGTGGCAGCCCGAACGGCGCCGGCGCGAACCGGCGGGCCCGCCAGTGCCGCACCGGCAGCCGGGTCAGCAGCGCCGTGCCGTAGGAGGGCGGCGCGCCGTCGTCGACCTCGGCCGGTCCGTAGACCTGGATCCCGGCGGGCGCCGAGGCCTCCGGGAGCCAGCCGGCCACCGGCGCGGGCCGCCCGTGCAAGGCGGCGGCGAACCGCCAGTCCGTGGCGCCCATCGCGGTGGCGGCGACGGCGGCCTGGTCGGTGCCGCCGGAGCGGGCCTGTCCGCGGTCCACCTCCTGGAGGGCCAGCACGTCGGCGTCCAGCGCGGCCACCGCCTTGGCGAGCGGGCCGCCGGGGTCGGGCGGGTAGGGCCGCGGGGCGCCGTCGGGCGCGAGCGGCTGACCGTGCAGCAGATTGAAGGTGGCGATGCGCAGCTGGCTCACGCCCCCCGACGTTACCCGCCGCCGGTGACGGCCGGATGTCCTGGCCGGAGGCCCTGCCCCTTGGCCTGCCCCCTCGGCCCGCCTCCCTGCCCAGCCCCCTCGCTCGTCCCCTTGTTTCGCCCCTCGGCCGGAGCGGCCCGGCTTGACCCGTCGAGCATACCGGGTATACATACTCGGTATGTCCATCCGCCACGGCCTGCTCGCCCTGCTCGACCAGGGGCCGCGCTACGGCTACCAACTGAGAACCGAGTTCGAGGCGCGCACCGGCGCCACCTGGCCGCTCAACGTCGGCCAGGTCTACACCACCCTCGCCCGCCTGGAACGCGACGGCCTGGTCGTCCCCGCCGGGGAGGACGAGGAGGGGCACCAGTTCTACGCCGTCACCGACGAAGGACGCGTCGAACTGCGCTCCTGGTTCGACACCCCGGTGCCGCGCACCAACCCGCCCCGCGACGAACTCGCCATCAAACTCGCGATGGCCGTCACCGTCCCCGGCGTCGACGTGCCCGCCGTCGTCCAGGGCCAGCGCCGGCACAGCATCAAGGCGCTGCAGGACTACACCCGGCTCAAGGCCCGCGCCCTCGCCGGAGAGAGCCGCCCCGGCGGCACCGACGCACCCGGGTCCGACCTCGCCTGGCTGCTCGTCCTCGAACAGCTGATCTTCCAGACCGAGGCCGAGGTCCGCTGGCTCGACCACTGCGAGATCCGGCTCGCCCAGCAGGCCGAGGTCGAACAGGCCCGCGCCGCCGAGGCCCGCGACAGCGGGGAGGCGCCCGCGCCGACCCGCTTCGGCCGCCGCCGCACCAAGGCCTGAACCACCCGGGGGCCCGGCCCCGTACGAATCGCACGAACCACAGGAACCACACGAACCACCGGCCCGCCTCCGCGTCACCGCGCGACGGGCCCCACCACAGCAGGGGGAAACGTGTCCCACACCGGTCCGAGCGGGAACGGCGCCAGCGCCGTCCTGCACCTGGACAACGTCACCCGGGTCCACGGACAGGGCGCCGCCGAGGTCCAGGCGCTGCGCGACGTCGACCTCAAGGTCCACCCCGGCGAGTTCGTCGCCGTCATGGGCCCCTCGGGCTCCGGCAAATCCACCCTGCTCACCCTCGCCGGCGGCCTCGACACGCCCAGCGGCGGGCAGGTCCTCGTCGAGGGCGTCGCCCTCGGCGGACTCAGCCGCAAGAGGCTCGCCGAGGTCCGCCGCCGCTCCGTCGGCTACGTCTTCCAGGACTACAACCTGATACCGGCGCTCACCGCCGCCGAGAACATCTCCCTGCCGCGCGAACTCGACGGGGTCTCCACCCGCGCCGCCCGCCGCGAGGCCCTCGCCGCCCTGGAGGAGCTCGGCATCCCCGAACTCGCCGACCGCTTCCCCGACGACATGTCCGGCGGCCAGCAGCAGCGCGTCGCCATCGCCCGCGCCCTGATCGGCGACCGCCGCCTCGTGCTCGCCGACGAACCCACCGGCGCCCTCGACTCCACCACCGGCGAGTCCGTCCTCGCCGTGCTGCGCGCCCGCTGCGACGCCGGCGCCGCCGCCATGATGGTCACCCACGAGGCCCGGCACGCCGCCTGGGCCGACCGCGTGGTCTTCCTGCGCGACGGCCGGATGGTCGACGAGAGCGTCAGCCAGGACGCCGGCAGCCTGCTCGTCGCGGCCGCCGCCAACGCGAAGGGCGCGGTGGGGGAGTGAACCTCGGTTCCTGGCGGGTCGCCCTGCGCATCGCCCGCCGCGACGCCCTGCGCGCCAAGGGCCGCAGCGCCCTGGTCGTCGCCATGGTCGCGCTGCCCGTCCTCGGCGTCACCGGCGCCGACGTGTTCTTCCGCAGTGCCGAGCTCGACCCCGTCGAGAAGGTCGAGCGCGCCATGGGCCAGGCCGACGCCTCCCTGGAGATCCTCGACCGCGGCGCCATCGTCATGCAGACCCCCGACCCCGAGGAGGAGCGCCAGATCACCACGGTCGACGAGGCGAAGAAGGAGAACGGCAAGCCCGTCCTCACCCCCGAGCAGCAGCGCAGCCTCGACACCGCGCCCGCCGACCTCGCCCGGCAACTGCTGCCCGGCGCCACCCTCGTGCCGCTCCGCGAAGCCCCCTACACCACCACCAGCACCGTCGAGGGCCTCGTCAGCGTCCGGATCACCGAACTCGACCTCGCCAACCCGGTCTGGCACGGCCGCTACGACGTGGTCAAGGGCAGGGCCCCCAGCGCGGACCACGAAGTCGCCGCCACCCAGGCCTTCCTCGACACCTCCGGGCTGAAGATCGGCGACCGCACCTCGCCGCGCGGCCTCGAAGCCACTCCCTACACCATCACCGGCGTCGCCGAGCACCCCGGCGACCTGAGCGGCATCGGCCTGTTCGCCCGTCCCGGCGCCGTGACCGAACCGCTCGCCAAGCTGCCCGGCTCCGATTCCGGCACGCGCGGGCGCACCTCCGTCAGCGAGGAGGTCAACGACTGGCTCGTCCAACTCCCGGCCGGGACCACCCTCGACTGGGCCAAGGTCGTGGAGCTCAACAAGTACGGCTTCCTCGTCGGCTCGCGCGCCGTGCTGCTCGACCCGCCGCCCCGCTCCGAGGTGCCGTACTACGTCGAGCAGGACAGCCGGGGCGGCGGCAGCTCCACCCCGTTCCTCGACCGGACCGCCGTCGTCGTCATCGGCACCGTCATGGGCATGGCCCTGCTGGAGATCGTGCTGCTCGCCGGCCCGGCCTTCGCCGTCGGCGCCCGCCGCTCCCGCCGCCAGCTCGGCCTGCTCGCCGCGGGCGGCGGCGACCGCGCCCAGGTGCGCGCCGTCGTCCTCGGCGGCGGCGTCGTCCTCGGTCTCACCGGCGCCGCCGCCGGACTGGTCCTCGGCGTCGGCCTGGTCGCCCTGCTGCGCACCCAGGCCGAGGAGTTCGCCGGCGAGCGCTTCGGCCACCTCGACCTCCAGCCGCTCGACCTGCTCGGCATCGTCCTGATCGGCCTCGTCACCGGTCTGCTCGCCGCCGTCGTGCCCGCCGTTCAGGCGTCCCGGCAGGACGTCGTCGCGGCCCTCACCGGCCGCGACTCCCTCAAGCCGCCCAGCCGCGCGCTCGCGGTGCTCGGCCTGCTGATGCTCGGCGGCGGCTCCGCGCTCGCCCTGCTCGGCGCGACCGGAGGCTTCGGCGGCCGCTCGCTCAGCGTCCTCGGCGGCTCGGCCATCGCCGAACTCGGCATGGTCGCCCTCGCCCCCTACCTGGTCGGCCTGTTCGGCCGGCTCGGCCGCTGGCTGCCGCTCGGCCCCCGCCTCGCCCTGCGCGACTCCGTCCGCCACCGCGGCCGCACCGCGCCCGCCGTCGCCGCGGTCATGGCCGCCGTGGCCGGCTCGGTCGCGGTGGGCGTCTACGGCGCCAGTCTCGACGAGGAGAAGCGCCTGCAGTACACCGCCGCCGGCCCCGCCAACGCGGTCATCGTGGCCGGCGGCTGGGGCGCCTCCTCGGACGGTTCGATGCTGCCCCAGCTGCGCGGCGCGGTGCAGAACGCCATTCCCGCCCTCGGCGATCGCACCGACGTCCAGCGGGTCAGCTACGGCACCGACTGCATGGTCTCGCGCGGCGGCTGCGGCTACCTCGCGGTGTCGATGCCCGAGGAGCGCCGTTGCCCGGCCTTCGGGGCGGGGAGCGAGCACCTCACCTCAAGCGAGCGGGAGCGGCTCGCCCGCGAGGACCCGCGCTGCCAGACGACGCACATCGTCCGCGGCAGCTACTTCGGCTCCGTGCAGGCCGGCGACGCCACGCTGCTGCACAACCTCTACGGCACCGACGACCCGGCCGCCGGGCAGGCGCTCGCCGCCGGCAAGGCCGTCGTCTTCGACGAGCGCTACCTCAAGGACGGGAAGATCACGCTGGAGGCCACCGTGCAGCCCGCCGCGGGGGAGCTGCCCGACCCGGGCCAGGAACCGGCCGTCCACCGGATCACCGTCGAGGCGGTCCACGTCGTCGCGCAGGTGCAGGCCGGCGGGGAGGCCTTGCTCAGCCCCGACACCGCCCGCCGGCTCGGCCTCACCACCACCGACGCGGGCTCGGTCTGGCTGCCCGCCACCGCGCCCGGCGACGCCGCCGAGCAGAAGGCCCGCGCCGCCCTCGCCAAGGTGTCCGACGGTGTCGACCTCGAAGTCGAACGCGGCTACCGGTCCGACAACGACCTCGTCATCCTCGGCCTGACCGTCTTCGCCGGCCTGGTCGCGCTCGGCGCCGCCGGGATCGCCACCGGTCTCGCGGCCGCCGACTCCCAGCGCGACCTGACCACCCTCGCCGCGGTCGGCGCCGCACCCGGGGTCCGGCGCACCCTCTCGGGCTTCCAGTGCGGGGTGATCGCCGCGATGGGCGCCCTGCTCGGAGCCGTCGCCGGGTTCGTGCCCGCGGTGGCGCTGCGCAAGGTCGAGGCGGCGGCGGCCTACTACCCGGGGATGAGCCTGGAGGAGAAGGCCGCCAAGGGGGTGCTGGAGTTCCCCTGGCTCACCATCGGGGGCACCGTGATCCTGCTGCCGCTGCTCGCGGTGGCGCTGGCCGCGCTGTTCACCCGCTCGCGGATCTCGCTGCTGCGCCGCACCGGCTGAGCCGTTCCCGCCGTCTCGTCCCGCCGTCTCGTCCCGGCACCCCGTCCCGGTACCCCCGG
>NZ_BAAAKJ010000540.1:1743-10017 GCF_039527695.1 Kitasatospora putterlickiae | reverse complement strand
GCCGGGGGTGCCGGTGCGGACGGCGACGGGGTGACGGACGTAACAGCCTTCGGGGTGCCCACCCTTCGGGACCGGGGCCGCTCGCGGGTGTCCGGGCGAACTAAAGTCGTCCGTATGACGAGAACCCCGGACAGCGTCGTCCGCTCCTTCATCGATCAGCACCGGCCCGCCTTCCTCGCGGACCTCGCCGACTGGCTCCGCATCCCCTCGGTGTCCGCCGACCCCGGCCGGGCCGGGGACGTCCGCCGCTCCGCCGAGTGGCTGGCCGCCAAGCTGCGCGACACCGGCTTCCCGGTGACGGAGGTCTGGGAGACGGACGGCCTGCCGGCGGTCTTCGCCGAGTGGCCCTCCGGGGACCCGGACGCGCCGACCGTCCTCGTCTACGGCCACCACGACGTGCAGCCCGCCGCCCGGGAGGACGGCTGGGCGACCGACCCGTTCGAGCCGACCGTGGTCGGCGGTCGGCTGTACGCCCGGGGCGCCGCCGACGACAAGGGCCAGGTGTTCTTCCACACCCTGGGGGTGCGCGCCCACCTGGCGGCCACCGGCCGCACCGCGCCGGCCGTCAACCTCAAGCTGCTGATCGAGGGCGAGGAGGAGTCCGGCTCCCCGCACTTCGCCGACCTGGTGCGCCGCGAGGCCGGCCGGCTGGCCGCCGACGTCGTGATCATCTCGGACACCGGCATGTGGTCCGAGACCACGCCGACCGTCTGCACCGGCATGCGGGGCCTGGCGGACGCCCAGATCGACCTGTACGGGCCGGACACCGACATCCACTCCGGCTCCTTCGGCGGCGCGGTGCCCAACCCGGCCACCGTCGCCGCCGAGCTGGCCGCCGGCCTGCACGACGCCGACCACCGGGTCGCCGTCCCCGGCTTCTACGACGGCGTGGTCGAGCTGACCGACCGCGAGCGTGCGCTCTTCGCCGAGCTGCCCTTCGACGAGGCCGCCTGGCTGCGGACCGCCAAGTCGTACGGCACCCGGGGCGAGGCGGGCTACTCCACCCTGGAGCGGATCTGGGCCCGCCCGACCGCTGAGGTCAACGGCATCTGGGGCGGCTACACCGGCCCCGGCGGCAAGACCATCGTGCCCGCCTCGGCGCACCTGAAGCTCTCCTTCCGGCTGGTCGCCGGCCAGGAGGTGGAGAAGATCCGCGAGGCCGTCCGCGCCTGGGTGGCCGACCGGGTGCCCGAGGGCGTCCGGTACGAGCTGGTCTTCCCGGGCGCGACCCGGCCCTGCCTGACCCCGCTCGACCACCCGGCGCTGCAGTCCACCGTCCGGGCGATGGGCCGGGCCTTCGAGCAGAAGATCCTGTTCACCCGTGAGGGCGGTTCCGGCCCGGCCGCCGACCTGCAGGACGTGCTCGGCGCGCCGGTGCTGTTCCTCGGCATCTCGGTGCCCTCGGACGGCTGGCACTCGGTGGACGAGAAGGTCGAGCTGGACCTGTTGGCCAAGGGCGTCGAGACCGCCGCCTACCTGTGGGCCGACCTGGCCGAGAACTGGCGGCCGGGCGGCGAGCGCGCGTGAACCGCGGGCGAGCGCGGGCGGACCTGGGTCGGGCGCGCCCCGACCCGGCCGCCGGTGCGGACCCGACCCGTCCGGAAGACTCATCACGTGGGGATGGAACAGTTGAGCACCGTGCCTGAGACCGAACGTCCGCTGCACCTGGCGCTGGCCCGGGCCGGGGTGGACCGGGCGGCCCAGCACCGGTTCGACGAGCCCTGGCTGGCGGCCGCGTGGAGCCACCCGACCACCAAGGTGCTGCCGATCTCCGGCGGCGAGGCGTTCGTGGTGGACACCGGGCAGGGGACCGAACTGGTCCTGCTGCCCTCCTTCGAGGCGCCGCAGAGCGGTGACCGGTACTTCCTCGGCACCGACGAGGACGGCGTCTCCTACTTCGCGCTGGCCGGCGAGAGCCTGCCGGGCCGGCTGGACGGCGACGCCCGCCCGGCCGGGCTGCGCGAGGTCGGCGCGCTGCTCTCCGACCGGGACTCCGGGCTGCTGGTGCACGCCGTCGCGCTGGAGCACTGGCACCGGCTGCACAGCTTCTGCTCGCGCTGCGGCCACCCGACCGAGAAGGCCGGTGCCGGGCACGTGCGGCGCTGCACCTCCTGCGCGGCCGAGCACTACCCGCGCACCGACCCCGCGGTGATCATGCTGATCACCGACGAGCGGGACCGCTGCCTGCTCGGCCGCCAGGCGCTGTGGCCGGAGGGCCGCTGGTCGACGCTGGCCGGCTTCGTCGAGCCGGGGGAGTCGATCGAGCAGGCGGTGGTGCGCGAGGTGCACGAGGAGGCCGGGGTGCGGGTCGCCGACGTCTCGTACGTGGCCAGCCAGCCGTGGCCGTTCCCGTCCAGCCTGATGCTGGGCTTCCTGGGCCGGGCGCACCCGGAGGGCACCGCGATCACCGTGGACGGCGAGGAGCTGGCGGAGGCGCGCTGGTTCTCCCGGGAGGAGCTGCGGGCGGGCATGGAGGCGGGGGAGATCCTGCCGCCGTCCGGGATCTCGATCGCCCGGCACCTGGTCGAGCTCTGGTACGGCGAACCGCTGCCGGCGGCGGCCCGCTGGTAATTCCGGGCGGTTCCCGGAGCGTCCACCATTGGGGGCGCGCGGAGTGATCCGCGCGCCCCCAATTTCCATTTCGAATCCGTCTCCCCAGGATGTTCGTAACCGGAGCGGCCCTGTCCAGTACGGCCCCCGGGGTCCTGTCCAGTGGAGTCACCGATCCCGGCGGACTTTGCCGCAAACGCCTGAAAGCCCCTCACCCGGCTCGCTACATTCACTCGGGTGACAATCCCCCGGGGCACCGCCCAATCCCCCAAATACCAGCGCCTCGCCGCCGACCTGCGCCGCCGGATCGCCGAGGGCGAGTTCACCACCGCGGCCGCCCTGCCGGTCGAGAGCGAACTGGAACGCCAGTACGGCGTCGCCCGCAACACCGTCCGGCTCGCCGTCGACGTCCTCGTCAACGAAGGCCGGCTGGTCCGCCTCCAGGGCAAGGGCACCTACCTGCGCGAGCACCCCGTGCTCGACCACCGCGCCTACGGACCCGCCCCCCGCCTCGAACCGCAGGAGGCCGCCGCGCGCGACTGCCTGGCCGTGCCCAGCGCCGTCTACCGCGGGGAGGCCGCCGAGAGCGGGCGCGAACTCACCGTCGACTTCGAGATGATGATCGTCCGGGCCCGCGTCGACATCGCCGAACGGCTCGGACTGCGCCCCGGCGAGGCCATCGTCGTGCGGCGCCAGCTGCGGATGCTCGACCGCGAGCCGTACTCGATCGAGGAGAGCCACTACCGGGCCGGCCTCGCCGCCGGCACCCCGCTGAT
Source organism: Kitasatospora putterlickiae (assembly GCF_039527695.1). Lineage (NCBI taxonomy): Bacteria > Bacillati > Actinomycetota > Actinomycetes > Kitasatosporales > Streptomycetaceae > Kitasatospora > Kitasatospora putterlickiae. The sequence goes on along the minus strand of NZ_BAAAKJ010000540.1, from coordinate 6,691 downwards.
GGAGCCCGACCAGATCGACGGCGGCGACGAGGCGGTGCTCGCCGCCCTCGGGCGCACCGAGATCGGCGCCGTCGACCACCTCGTCGCCCGGATGCCGGGACCCGAGGAGGCCCAGTGGTTCCAGGGCGGTCCCGGGGTGCCGCTGATGGTCCAGACCCGGGTCACCTACGACCGGCGCGGGCCCGTCCGGGTCATCGAGACCCGCTACTCCGCGGACCGCAGCCGGCTGGTCTACGGGGTCGGCGACCTCGGCGCCCGGGCCTCGCTGCCCGCGCCCGCCGCACCCGTCGACCAGGCCCGGGCCGGCACGCCGTAGCCCCGGTGGGCGGGCGCGCCGGCGCTGCCGGGTGCTCGGGCGTCAGGCCGCGAGGGCCTTCTTGACCTGCAGCAGGCTCGGGTTGGTCATCACGACCTGCTCGCCGCCGCCGGCCGGCTTCACCAGCACGGTCGGAACGGTCTGGTTGCCGTTGTTCACCGACTCGACGAAGGCCGCCGACGCCGGGTCCTCCTCGATGTTGATCTCGGTGTAGCCGATGCCCTCGCGCTGCAGCTGGCTCTTGAGCCGGTTGCAGTAGCCGCACCAGGTCGTGCTGTACATCGTCACGCTGCCGGACATCGAGGGGACTCCTTCGAGATGGGGGAGGGCCTGTACGGGGGGCGCCGCGCGCGTCACGCGGCTCCGGGGGGACAACGTCCACCACCCGGCGGTCATTCCGCACCGGGTCGCACCGGGCCGCACCGGGCCGTGCCGTACCGGGCAGGGCCGTGCCCGGTCGCACCGTGCCGGGAGTACGTCCGTGCCGGCGCGCGCCCAGCTGAACCGGCGCGGCACGAAGCGCACGCGCCCCCGCGTGCCTCCATCCGCCGTCCGCGACGCGATCATCCGGCGATCACACCGCCCCTGTGGACAACCCCGCCCGGGATGTCCGCGCGGACTGAGAGGATGGAACGCATGCAGGAAGACCTCTTGAGCGGCAGCCCGTTCGACGGACACCAGGACGCCCACCGCTTCGGCGACCCCGCCGCCGGCGGCCCCGACGCCGTCCTCGCCGGACTCGACCCCGAACAGCGGGCCGTCGCCACCGCCCTGCACGGAGCCGTCTGCGTCCTCGCCGGCGCCGGCACCGGCAAGACCCGCGCCATCACCCACCGCATCGCCTACGGCGTGCGCAGCGGCGTCTACCAGCCCCAGCAGGTCCTCGCCGTCACCTTCACCGCCCGCGCCGCCGGCGAGATGCGCGGCCGCCTGCGCCAGCTCGGCGCCGACGGCGTCCAGGCCCGCACCTTCCACGCCGCCGCCCTGCGCCAGCTCCAGTACTTCTGGCCGCGCGCCGTCGGCGGCCCCGTCCCCCAGCTGCTCGAACGCAAGGTCCAGCTGGTCGCCGAAGCCGCCGGCCGCTGCGGCCTGCGCGTCCAGCGCACCGAACTGCGCGACCTCACCGCCGAGATCGAATGGGCCAAGGTCACCCAGACCGGCCCCGACGACTACCCCGCCGCCGTCGCCAAGTCCGGCCGCGAGGCCCCCCGCGACCCCGCCGAGACCGCCCAGGTCTACCGCGTCTACGAGGAGACCAAGAGCCGCCGCGGGAACATCGACTTCGAGGACGTCCTGCTGCTCACCGCCGCCATCCTGGAGGACCGCCCCGACATCGCCGACCAGGTCCGCGCCCAGTACCGGCACTTCACCGTCGACGAGTACCAGGACGTCTCCCCGCTCCAGCAGCGCCTCCTCGACCAGTGGACCGGCCCCGGCGGCGGCGCCAGCCTCTGCGTCGTCGGCGACGCCAGCCAGACCATCTACTCCTTCACCGGCGCCACCCCCGACTACCTGCTCGGCTTCCGCACCCGCCACCCCGAGGCCACCGTCGTCAAACTCGTCCGCGACTACCGCTCCACCCCCCAGGTCGTCCACCTCGCCAACGGACTCCTCGCCCAGGCCCGCGGCGAGGCCGCCCGCCACCGCCTCGAACTCGTCTCCCAGCGCGAGGCCGGCCCCGAGCCCGTCTACACCGAGTACGAGGACGAACCCACCGAGGCCGAGACCACCGCCCGCAAGATCAAGGACCTCATCGCCGCCGGCGTGCGCGCCAGCGAGATCGCCGTCCTCTTCCGCACCAACGGCCAGTCCGAGGTCTACGAGCAGGCCCTCGCCGACCTCGGCGTCCCCTACCAGCTCAAGGGCGCCGAACGGTTCTTCGAACGCCCCGAGGTCCGCGACGCCGGCGTCCTGCTGCGTGGCGCCGCCCGCGCCGCCTCCGACCCCGTCACCGACGGCGCCCCCGACCTCGCCGGCCAGGTCCGCGCCGTCCTCGCCACCCGCGGCTTCACCGCCGAACCGCCCGCGGGCTCCGGCGCCGTCCGCGACCGCTGGGAGTCCCTCGCCGCCCTCGTCCGGCTCGCCGAGGAATTCGAACGCGGTCGCACCGCCGAGGGACGGACCACCGACCTCGCCGCCTACGTCGCCGAACTCGACGCCCGCGCCGCCGCCCAGCACGCCCCCGCCGTCGAAGGCGTCACCCTCGCCTCGCTGCACGCCGCCAAGGGCCTCGAATGGGACGCCGTCTTCCTGGTCGGCCTCACCGAGGGCACCATGCCGATCATCTACGCCAAGACCGACGAGCAGGTCGAGGAGGAACGCCGCCTCCTCTACGTCGGCGTCACCCGCGCCCGCAAGCACCTCACGCTCTCCTGGGCGCTCTCCCGCTCCCCGGGCGGCCGCGCCTCCCGCAAGCCCAGCCGCTTCCTGGACGGGCTGCGCCCCGGGTCGAGCGCCCCCGGCGCCCGCCCCGCCGGGCGCGGCGGGCGCGCCGGGGAGACCGGCGAGCGCTCCGCCGGACGCCGGGTCCGCGGCCCGGTCACCTGCCGGGTCTGCGGGCGGGCCCTCACCGAGGCCGTCGAGCGCAAGCTGCGCCGCTGCGAGACCTGCCCCTCCACCATGGACGAGGCGCTCTACGAACGGCTGCGCGAATGGCGCGCCGCCCAGGCCCGGGAACAGGGCGCGCCGGCCTACGTCGTCTTCACCGACGCGACCCTGATGGCCATCGCCGAGGACGTCCCCGCCAACCGGCAGGAGCTGGCCGGCATCTCCGGGGTCGGCGCGATGAAGCTGGACAAATACGGGGCCGCCGTGCTCTCGTTGTGTGCGGGGGAGGAGCCCGTCAGGGATCCGGCGGACGTCACGGACGACCAGCCGGACGAACCGGCTTGAGCCGGTCCGGGGCGATCGCAGCCGGCGTCGGAAGGCGCCGCGGAGACCGTCGGGAAACTCGCCGGAAAAATAGTTTGCGCGCCGTGCCGGGAGCGCAATAGCCTGCCGGAGCGGTCAAGGGGACGCGATCGGACGGGGTGACGCCTGTCGCCGCACGCCCCTGCGCCCACGAGCTCCACCCGCTTCACCCAGCTTCACCGAGACAGACATCCGAACAGTTCGGAGCCCGGGAGACCAGGCTCCGCGAGACGCCGAGAGGAGGCGAATGCAGTGGAAACCATGATCACCAAAATGACTGGCCAGACCGTCATCGCCGCCGTCTCGCTGCGTGCCGCCAACCCGCGGCTCGCCGTCGAACTGTGCGGAACCGGTCTGGGTCTCGACACCACCGGTGTCTCCGTCGTTCCCGCCTCCCTCGCCCCCGCTGTCAGTGGCCTCGGACACACTGGCCCCGGCAGCACCGGCATCCAGGGCGGCAGCCTCGACGGCACCAGTGTCGAGACTGGTCTGTCCCGCGACTGGGCGTCGGTCGACGCTTCGCGCTCCCCGCGTGATGAGCGACCGACCCAGGCACCGAAGACGGCCGTAGCCATTGCCATGCATGGCGGCTATGCGCGGGTCATCGGTGCCGGAAACACCCAGAAGCAGAACGAGCAGCAGATCAACCAGGCCATGGCCGCCTTCACGGGCGCCACGGCCATCCGGATGCGGGCCTTCCGCGGCCCCGAACCCTGGAGAGAACGAACCTGAGCCAGCCTCAGGTCGGCGCCTCCAGGGCCGCGGAACCCCACTCACCGGGATCCGCGGCCCTTCTGTTTTGTCCGGTACGCAAGACCACCCAGGCCCCCCGGGGCCTCCGGCCCAGCCCCACCAGTCAGCTGAGCCGGACCCACTGAGAAGACGAGGAAGACGCCCACAGTGTCCACGGTCATCACGCCGCCCACCCCGTCCGTACCGCCGACAGACCAGATCAAGGCCGACCAGGCCGACCCCCCGGAGGTTCTCCCCATGCAGTTCACCTCGATCGACCAGGCCGAGGAGCTCGGTCTCCCCATCCCGTGCCGCGCCTTCGACCCCGAGGTCTTCTTCGCCGAGACGCCCGCCGACGTCGAGTACGCGAAGTCCCTCTGCGGCACCTGCCCGGTCAAGGACGTCTGTCTCACCGGTGCCCTGGAGCGCCGTGAGCCCTGGGGCGTCTGGGGCGGCGAGCTCTTCGTCCAGGGTGTCGTCGTGGCCCGCAAGCGGCCGCGTGGCCGCCCGCGCAAGACCGAGGTCGCGGCGTGAACCCCGCGTCCGGAGCCGGAACCGTCCGCCGGGGAGAGCAGCCCCCGCTGGACAACGCCCTCCGCCGCTCCGTACGCCTCGCCGCCGCCAAGGCCGACGCCGCCCGCATCCACCCCTTCCCGACGACGCACCACGAGCAGGACCACCACATGACCGCCGCCGCCATCGACCCGACCGTCCGCGCCGAGCAGACCACCGAACTCCAGATCCAGAACAGGACCCTCGAAATGCAACTCCTCCACGAATCCCTGGCCCGGGCGCATATGCAAGAGCGCCTCCAGGAGGCCGAGCACCAACGGCTCGTCGTCCGGCTCGCCCGCGCCCACCGGCTCAAGCAGAAGGCCGAGCGCGCCTCGCTCCGGGCCCGCAAGGCGCTCGCCGTCGCCCTGATGTGACCGGGAGGCCGGCGCGCCGGCCCCACAGGACCCCCGTCGCGCCGCAGGCCGCCCCCCGACA
>NZ_BAAAKJ010000540.1:0-1712 GCF_039527695.1 Kitasatospora putterlickiae | reverse complement strand
CGGATCAGCCCTCCGCCGACGGGCTCCGACGCCTGGCCGGGGCCGCCTTCCTCGCCGTCTTCTTCGCGGCTCCCCGCTCCGGCGTTCCGGCGGTGCCCGCGGCCGTCCGCTTCCCCGGCGATCCCGCCTCGGCGAACTCCGGCAGCCACTCCAGCATCTCCGCCCGGAACGGCGCCTTCGCACCCAGCTGGCACAGCACCCCGATCGTGCTCAGCGTCACCCGGTGGATCAACAGGTACGACGGCGGCAGGTTCAACTGCTTGCCCAGGTTGTACGCGGGCGACCGCGGATCGGCGATCCGCGCCGCCTGCGCCCGCATCCACGACCGCGTGAAGTGGAACGACTCCACCGCCGCCGGCTCGATGATCGGCACCAGGTAGTCCAGCACCGCGTCCGGATCCAGCTCGATCGAGGGCTTCACGAAACCCTCCTCACGCAGCATCGCCAGCACACCCGCCGCGTCGCCGGCCAACGCCATCCGCAACGACGCCCCGATCGGTGCCGGAAGCCCGCCCGACAACCGGTCCACCGTCCCGAAGTCCAGCACCCCCAGCCGCCAGCCCCCCACCGGGCCGTCGTCCTTCAACAGCCGGAAGTTGCCCGGATGCGGATCCGCGTGCAGCAACCCCGTCCGCGACGGACCGGCGAACAGGAACCGCGCCAGCAGCCGGCCCGCCTGGTCCCGCTCCTCCTGCGAACCCGAGGCGATCACCTCCGCGAGCGGTGTGCCGTCCATCCACTCCGACACCAGTACCTGATCGGCCTGCGCCACCACACCCGGCACCACGATCTCCGGATCGCCCGCGAACTCCTCCGCGTGACGGCGCTGCGCCTGCGCCTCCAGCTCGTAGTCCAGCTCCTCGGCGACCCGCTCCCGCAACTCCGTGATCAGCGGCTTGATGTCCAGGCCCGGAACCAGCGGACCCAGCAGCCACGCCAACCGGCTCAGTTGCGACAGGTCCGCCAACAGCGCGTCCCCCGCCCCCGGGTACTGCACCTTCACCGCGACGACGCGCCCGTCGTGCCACACCGCCCGGTGCACCTGACCGATCGACGCGGCCGCCGCCGGCCGGTCGTCGAACTCCTGGAACAGGCTCCGCCAGTCCTCGCCGAGGCGCTGCGCCAGCGCCGCGTGCACCTTCGCGGCCGGCATCGGCGGCGCGGCGTCCTGCAGCTTGGTCAGCGCCGCCCGGTAGGGGCCGGCCACCTCCTCCGGCAGGGCGGCCTCGAAGACGGACAGCACCTGCCCGAACTTCATCGCCCCGCCCTTGAGCTCGCCCAGGACCTTGAACAGCTGGTCGGCGGTGGCCTGTTGCAGCTCGGCGGTCACCACCTCGGGGGACCGGCCGCCGATCCGCTTCCCGAGGCCGAGGGTGGCCCGGCCGGCTATCCCCAGCGGCAGGGCGGCGAGTCTTGCCGTGCGGGTCATTGCCTTGCGCGGAAGATCGCTCACCCGGGCCTCCAAGTCGACACGCCCAAGGCCCCCGGGGTGGAGGCCGATCGTCATACGCCATTGTGCCCGTTCGACGGCGCGGCCCCGGCCGGATTCCGCCGCCCCGTCGGGGCAGCCCCGCCCGGACCGCCCCGCCGGGGCGCACCGTGCGCGTCAGCCCCGGGGATCGTGCACGGGCGTTGCGATCGTTGAGCCGGCCGCCACGGTGGCCCCTCCCTCCCCCGCCCTGGCGCCCTTTCCCCACTCTTCTGGGGCCCCC
>NZ_BAAAKJ010000539.1:0-7697 GCF_039527695.1 Kitasatospora putterlickiae | reverse complement strand
CACGGGGGGGCGCGACGGAGCGGGGGGCGCCGGCTCCTGCGCGTACACGCTGTCCCCGTCACCACCCCCACTCCCGCCTCCGGCCCCCGGGGCACCCGGCGGCTCGCTCCAGGGCCCCTGCTTGCGCCACCACTCGCCGTCCGACATCGCACACACCCCGCCTTGCCCGTACCGAACCGGACCCGCCACGCGTCCGGACGCGGCGTCATCCCCGCCGACCGTGACGGTACCCACCCGCCGACCCGCCACGCGAGCCCGGAGCACCCCCGGGCGAGCCGCACCGCACCGACCGCCCGACCGCCGACGTCGGCACCCTCCCGTCCCGCCGCCACCCGACTAACCTAGGTCGAATGACCGCACAGCAGGGCCCCCAACGCCAGGCCAAGTCCGCCGCCGGCCCCCGCACCCTCGCCGAGGAGCTCCGCGCCCGGCCCGACGATGACCTCGCCGCCCTGCTCCGGTCCCGCCCCGACCTGCTCAACCCCGTGCCCGGCGACCTCACCCAGCTCACCGCCCGGCTCTCCTCGCGCGCCTCGGCCCTGCGCGCGCTGGAGCGGCTGGACCGGTTCACCCTGCAGGTCGCCGAGGCCCTCGCCGCCCTCCCCGACGGCACCCCGCCCGCCGCGGTCCGCGGTCTGCTGGCCGGTCCGGCCAAGGTGAAGCCGCACCCCGGCGCCACCCCGCTGAGCGCCGCCGACCGGTCCGCCCTCGCCGCCGCGCTCCCCCGCGCGCTGGCCACCCTGCGCGACCGCGCGCTGCTCTGGGGCCCGGACAACGGCCTGCGCCTGGTCATCGCCGCCCGCGAGGCGCTCGCCCCGACCGCCAGCAACCCCGGCCGCACCGGTCTCGGCCCGACCTTCGCCGAGGCCAGCACCGGCATGTCCCCGGCCCGCCTGCAGCAGTTGCTCGCCTCCGCCGGGCAGCCCGCCACCGCCGACCCGGTCACCGCCGTCGCCGTGTTCACCGCGCTGCTCACCGACCGCGCCCGCTGCGCGGACCTCCTCGCCACCGCCCCCGAACCCGCCCTGCGGCTGCTCGACCGGCTGGTCTGGGGGCCGCCCACCGGCACCGTCCCGGACGCCACCCGCCCGGTCACCGCCGAGGACGCGCAGAGCCCCGTCGAGTGGCTGCTGGCCCGGGGCCTGCTGCTGCCCAGCAGCCCGGGCAGTGTCGTCCTGCCCCGCGAACTCGCCCTGCACCTGCGCGGCGGCCGCTCGCACCCCACCGTCGAGCCGGTCCCGCCCGAGCCTGCGCCCGCCGCCTCGCCGCGCGACCCCCAGGTGGTGGACGGCGCCGCCGCCGGGCAGGCGCACACCGCCGTGCGGACCGTCGAGGAACTCCTCGACCTCTGGGGCCTCACCCCGCCGCCCACCCTGCGCGCCGGCGGCCTCGGCGTGCGCGACCTCAAGCGCACCGCCCAGGCCCTGGAGTGCACCGAGCAGATCGCCGCCTTCTGGCTCGAACTCGCCTACACGTCGGGGCTGCTGGCCCCGGACGGCGAGGTCGACGAGCGCTGGGCGCCGACCCCGGGGTACGACGAGTGGCTGCGGCTGGACACCGCCGAGCGGTGGACCGTGCTCGCCCGCGGCTGGCTCGCCGCCACCCGGGTCCCGGCCCTCACCGGCACCGCCGACGGCCGGGGCAAGCCGCGCGCCGCGCTCGGCCCCGAGCTGGACCGCACCCTCGCCCCGTCCGTCCGCCGCGCCGCCCTCGCGCTGCTCGCCGAGCTCCCGGCGGGCACCCCGGCCACCGCCGAGGAGCTGCTGCCCACGCTGCGCTGGCAGCGCCCGCTGCGCGGCGGGCCGGCCGCCCCCGACGGCGGCGGCGACCTGCGCGACCACCTGGTCGGCTGGACCCTGGCCGAGGCCGAACTCCTCGGCGTCACCGGCCGCGGCGCGCTCGCCGCCCCGGCCCGCGCCCTGCTCACCGCCGAGCACGACCCGGCCGCCGTGCTGGCCCTGCTGCTGCCGCGGCCGCTCGACCACGTCATCCTGCAGCCGGACCTCACCGCGATCGCCCCGGGCCCGCTGCTCACCCCGCTCGCCCAGGCGCTCGCGCTCTGCGCCGACATCGAGTCCAAGGGCGGCGCGACCGTCTACCGGTTCACCCCCGGCTCGGTGCGCCGCGCCCTCGACGCCGGACGCACCGCCGCCGACCTGCGGGCCTTCCTGGCCCAGCACTCCCGCACGCCGGTGCCGCAGCCGCTCGCCTACCTGATCGACGACGTCGCCCGCTGGCACGGGCTGCTGCGGGTCGGCGCCGCCTCGTCCTACCTGCGCTGCGACGACCCGTCCCTGCTGAACGAGATCCTGGCCGACCGCCGCTCCGCCGACCTGCGGCTACGGCTGCTCGCGCCCACCGTGCTGGCCGCCCAGGCCGCGCCGGACACGCTGCTCGCGAGCCTGCGCGCCATGGGGTACGCGCCGGCCGCCGAGTCCGCCGAGGGCGATGTGCTGATCACCCGCCCGGACAGCCACCGCACCCCGCCCCGGGCGGCCCCGGTACCGGTCCCGGACGGCCCGCCCGCGCCGGACGACACCCTGCTCGCCGCCGCCGTCAAGGCGATCCGGGCCGGTGACCGGGCCGCCACCGCCGCCCGCCGCGAGCCCGCCCTCCCGACCGGCCGTCAACTCCCGCGCACGGCCGCCGCCGAGACCCTGGCAGCGCTGCAGACGGCGGTCCTGCTCGGCGAGCGGATGTGGATCGGCTACCTCAACGCGGAGGGCCTCGCCAGCCAACGGATCATCGACCCGGTGAAGGTCGAAGGCGGCTACGTCACCGCCTTCGACCACCACGACGGCGAACTGCGCACCTTCGCGCTGCACCGGATCACCGGCGTCGCCGAACTCGACGAGTAGCGGCCTCAGTGGCCCTGCTGCTGGGCCGCCTGCTCCGCCTGCTTCTCCTTCATCGCCTTCTCCGCCAGGGCGGCCAGGTCCCCCTGCCCGACCGGCATCGCGGAGGTGGCCCCGGTCAGGTCGGCGAGCAGGAACGCGGGCGACGCCAGCACGCCGCCCGGCCCCTCCCCGATGCCCGCGATCGCGTGCGCGGAGCCGGCCGAGGAGACGGTGGCGGCGACGGCCGTTCCGGCGAGGGCGAGGGCGGTGAGGACACGCTTCGACTTGTTCATGCCCTGCCCAACGAGCCACCCCGCCGCCGGTCACCCCCCGCCACCCCTTCCGCACCGCCCGTACCGGCGGTTGACGCCCCGCCCCCACCGGCGTAGTCCGGAATGCGGGGGGTGACGAAAGGAGTCATCATGCTCGGCGATCTCATCGGCGAGACCCAGGGCCAGGACACCGGCCGGCGCGTCCTCGACGCCGGGGACGGCCACGTCGTCGTCGAGGTCTCGTTCGAGGGCAGCGGCACCTACTACGGCACCGCCGTCACCGGCTTCGGCACCTACGAGTCCGAACTGCGCGCCGACGGCACCTTGCACGGCGAGGGCCAGGGCGTCGACATGACCGCCGACGGCCAGAGCGTCGTCTGGCACGGCATCGGCATCGGCCACTTCACCGAGGGCGGCGGCACCAGCTGGCGCGGCTCGCTCTTCTTCCACACCGCCTCGCCCCGGCTCGACCGCCTCAACCACGTCGTCGGCCTCTTCGCGTACGAGGTCACCCCCGACGGCAAGTCCACCGGCACCTTCCACGAGTGGAAGTAGCCCTCCCGTCCCGAGCGGTCCCGCCCACCCGGCCGGATGCGCGACACTGGAGGGTCGGCGTCCCGAGGGACCCGCAGACCCGACAGACCTGTCAGCCAGTGGAGGGCACCCCCGCGTGAACGACGGACCGCTCATCGTCCAGAGCGACAAAACTCTTCTCCTGGAGATCGACCACCCCAGGGCCGCCGAGTGCCGGCGGGTCATCGCGCCGTTCGCGGAGCTGGAGCGGGCGCCGGAGCACGTGCACACGTACCGGGTGACGCCGCTCGGGCTGTGGAACGCGCGGGCGGCGGGCCACGACGCCGAGCAGGTCGTGGACGCCCTGGTGACGTACTCGCGCTATCCGGTGCCGCACGCGCTGCTGGTCGACGTGGCCGACACGATGGCCCGGTACGGGCGGCTGCGGCTGCTCAAGCACCCGACCCACGGGCTGGTGCTCACCTCCACCGACCGGCCGGTGCTGGAGGAGGTGCTGCGGTCCAAGAAGATCGTTCCGCTGGTCGGCGCCCGGGTCGACCCGGACACCGTGGTGGTGCACCCGTCCGAGCGCGGGCAGATCAAGCAGGTGCTGCTGAAACTCGGCTGGCCGGCCGAGGACTTCGCCGGGTACGTGGACGGCGAGGCGCACCCGATCGACCTGGAGGAGGACGGCTGGAGCCTGCGCCCCTACCAGGCGCAGGCGGTGGAGGGCTTCTGGCACGGCGGCTCGGGCGTCGTGGTGCTGCCCTGCGGCGCCGGCAAGACGCTGGTCGGCGCGGCGGCGATGGCGCACGCCAAGTCGACCACGCTGATCCTGGTCACCAACACCGTCTCGGCCCGCCAGTGGAAGCACGAGCTGGTCAAGCGGACCTCGCTCACCGAGGACGAGATCGGCGAGTACAGCGGCACCAGGAAGGAGATCCGCCCGGTCACCATCGCCACCTACCAGGTGATGACCACCAAGCGGAAGGGCGCCTACGCCCACCTGGAGCTGTTCGACGCCCGCAACTGGGGCCTGGTCGTCTACGACGAGGTCCACCTGCTGCCGGCCCCGGTGTTCAAGTTCACCGCGGACCTCCAGGCCCGCCGCCGGCTCGGCCTGACCGCCACCCTGGTGCGCGAGGACGGCCGGGAGGGCGATGTGTTCAGCCTGATCGGCCCCAAGCGCTTCGACGCGCCGTGGAAGGAGATCGAGGCGCAGGGCTACATCGCGCCCGCCGACTGCTGCGAGGTCCGGGTCACCCTCACCGACTCCGAGCGGCTCGCCTACGCGACCGCGGAGCCCGAGGAGCGGTACCGCTTCTGCGCGACCACCGCGACCAAGCGCCGGGTGGTGGAGGCCCTGGTCAGGAAGCACGAGAAGGACCAGACGCTGATCATCGGCCAGTACATCGACCAGCTGGACGAACTCGGCGAGGCCCTGGACGCCCCGGTGATCAAGGGCGAGACCAGCAACGCCCAGCGCGAGAAGCTGTTCGACGCCTTCCGCAACAAGGAGATCGGCGTCCTGGTGGTCTCCAAGGTCGCCAACTTCTCCATCGACCTGCCGGAGGCGACCGTCGCCATCCAGGTCTCCGGCACCTTCGGCTCCCGCCAGGAGGAGGCCCAGCGCCTCGGCCGGGTCCTGCGCCCCAAGGCGGACGGCCACGCCGCCCACTTCTACTCGGTGGTCGCCCGGGACACCGTCGACCAGGACTTCGCCGCCCACCGCCAGCGCTTCCTCGCCGAGCAGGGCTACGCCTACCGGATCATCGACGCGGACGACGTGCTGTAACGGAAGGCACGGGGGTGGCGGGGCTGGATCGGAGGGGCGGACGCGGCTAGGATCGTCCGTCTGCCCCCTCCCGAACCGTGGTACCCGCTGTAGTCGCGCGGGCAGCCGGGGGAGGTGCCGACCGTTCGGCAACCGGTCGGCTGTATCCACCGTGAGCTCCTACGATCCGCTGCGCCCGCGTCCGGGGCAGCCGGGAAGGTTCGCTGTGCCCGCCACCCCCCTCACCGACCCCCTGCAGCGCGAACGCGACCACCTGGCCGCGTCCAGGGCCGCGCTGCGCGCGATGCGCGAGGACGTCGAGTCCCTGGACATCCGCGACGTCACCGGCACCTGGGTCACCGCCCTGGTGCTGCAGAACCAGATCGAGGCCAGGATCGCCGCCCTGGCCGACCTCTCGCACACCCCGCTGTTCTTCGGCCGGCTCGACTACCTGCACGCGATCAGCGAGGAGTTGAGTGAAGGATCGGGCGGAGAGAGCTTCTACATCGGGCGCCGCCACGTGCACGACGCGGACGGCGACCCGATGGTGATCGACTGGCGCGCGCCGGTCTCCCAGCCGTTCTACCGGGCCAGCCGCACCGAGCCGCTGGACGTCGAGCGCCGCCGCCGCTTCGGCTACACCGGCGGGGAGCTCACCGCGTACGAGGACGAGCACCTCTCCGACCCGGCGGAGGACGAGACCTCCTCGGCCCTGCTGGCGGCCGAGATCGAGAAGCCGCGCGTCGGCCCGATGCGCGACATCGTGGCGACCATCCAGCCGGAGCAGGACGAGATCGTCCGCGCCGACATCTCCGGCACCCTCTGTGTCCAGGGCGCCCCCGGTACCGGGAAGACCGCCGTCGGCCTGCACCGCGTGGCGTACCTGCTGTACGCGCACCGCGAGCGGCTGGCCCGCACCGGCACCCTGGTGATCGGCCCGAACAACGCCTTCCTCTCCTACATCGAGCAGGTGCTGCCCGCGCTGGGCGAGCTGGACGTCGCGCAGGCCACCGTGCAGCAGCTGGTCGGGCACGTCGAGGTGCGCGGCGAGGACTCCCCCGAGGCGGCCCGGCTGAAGGGCGACGCCCGGATGGCGCAGGTGCTGCGCCGGGCGGTCCGCTCCGGCATCGCGCTGCCCACCGAGCCGTGCGTGGTGATCCGCGGCTCCCGCCGCTGGCGCGTCCCGGTCTACGAACTGACAGAGATCATCGAGGAGTTGAAAGGCCGCGAGATCCGCTACGGGGCGGCCGCCGAGGCACTGCCGCAGCGGATCGCGCACGCCGTGCTGCTGAAGATGGAGCAGGGCGGCGAGGCCCCGGACGACCGGGTGCAGGACGCGGTGGCCCGCAACCCCGCCGTGAAGGCGGTGGTCAAGGCCTGCTGGCCGGCCGTCGACCCGGCCAAGCTGGTGCTGCGGCTGCTCTCCGAGCCGGAGTTCCTGGCCGCCTGCGCGGAGGGCGTGCTGACCGCCGAGGAACAGGCGGCCGTGCTGTGGCCCAAGCGGGGCCGCTCGGTGCGGACCGCCCGCTGGACCGCGGCCGACGCCGTCCTCGTCGACGAGGCGACGGACCTGGTGCGGCGCACCGCCTCGCTGGGGCACGTGGTGCTGGACGAGGCGCAGGACCTCTCGCCGATGCAGTACCGCGCGGTCGGCCGGCGCTGCACCACCGGCTCGGCGACCGTGCTGGGCGACCTCGCCCAGGGCACCACCCCGTGGGCGACGGCGAGTTGGCCGGAGGCGCTGCACCACCTGGGCAAGCCGGCCGCCCACATCGAGGAGCTGACCAAGGGCTTCCGGGTGCCGGAGGAGGTCATCGCGTACGCCTCCCGGCTGCTGCCGTCGATCGCCCCGGGCCTGAACCCGGCGAGCTCGGTGCGCGAGGCCCCGGGTTCGCTGACGATCCGCCGGGTCGCCGGCGAGGAGCGGACGGCGGCCGTGATCGAGGCCTGCCGGCGGGCGCTGGAGCGGGAGGGGTCGACGGGTCTGATCGCGGCCGACGCGCGCGTCCCGCTGCTGGCCGAGGCGCTGACGGCGGCCGGTCTCGCGCACCTCGCGCCCGGCACCGAGACCAGTGCCGAGGCCCGGCTGACGCTCGTCCCGGCGTCGCTGGCCAAGGGTCTGGAGTACGACTACGTGGTGCTGGACGAGCCGGCCGCGGTGGTCGCGGGCGAGCCGGACGAGCGGACCGGCCTGCGGCGGCTGTACGTGGCGCTGACCCGGGCGGTCTCCGGGCTGGAGGTGCTGCACGCCGAGCCGCTGCCGGAGCAGCTGCGCTGAACCCGCCGGGCCGAACGGCCGGG
>NZ_BAAAKJ010000538.1:0-1134 GCF_039527695.1 Kitasatospora putterlickiae | reverse complement strand
GCCGGCCGGGGAAGGCGCCGGATGGGTGCGGCGAACGGCGGCGGCGGTGGCCGGCCGGGTGCACGAGGCGGCGCGGCGGATGCTCGGCGCCGGCGAGGGCGGTCTGGGCCGGGACGCGTTCGAGGAGCTGTTCCCGGCGGCCGGAGGGTGGGCGGCGGCCGTGCTGGCGGAGGGGCTGTTCGTCCCGGCCGGGTCCGGCCACCGCTTCGCGCACGGGGAGTTCGCCGACTGGCTGCAGGGCCTGCACCTGGACCTGGACGCGGCGCTGCGGCTGCTGCTCGGCGAGGCCGAGGACACACCGCCCCCGCCCGACGCCGGGGCGGTGGGGCCGAGGGCGTTCGGCGCGCGCGCCACCGTGCCGAGGTACCGGATCGGCCCGGTGGCCGCCGCGCTGCGGCGGATCGGTGAGACCTGGGGCGCGCCGGCGCTGGATCCTTGGCTGCACCGGCTCTGGCGGGCCGTGGACCTGCGCCCGCCGGGCAGCGAACCCGGCTGGTGGGCCTCCGCGCTGCTCACCGAAGGCCTGGCGGCCAGTCCCGACATCGGCGAACACCGCGCGCTGCTGGAGCGGTTGGCCGAGCGGATCGCCGAACGGGCCGCCGGTGCGGGCGGGTTCGAGCGGCTGCCGGTGCCGGGGCCGGGCGGATTCGGACCGGCGTTCTGGGCGGCCCTGGGCCTGTCGCCGGAGCGTGAACTGGACCTGTTCCGGCGGCTGGTCGCCGCCGACGGGCCCGACCGGCCGTTCCTCACCGCGGTGGCCGGGCGGCTGCGCGCCGATCCGGCGGGCGTGGTGCCGCTGCTGTGCGCCTGGTTCGGCGATCCGCGCGGCCTGCCCGGCCGCCCCGGGGTCACCGTCGCCGACCTCGCGCACGACCTGCTGTACGCCCACCGGGCTTTGGCCCTGGACGAGTTGACCGAGGCGCTGGCCGGGGCCGCGCACCCCCGGGCGGACGCGCTGCTGGCCGTGCTGGCCGTCGAGGAGCCGTCGGCGCTCTGCCGCGCGGTGGACCGCTGGAGCCACGACCCCCGGCCGGAACGGCATGTCGCCGCCGCGGTGCACGCGCTGCGCACCGCCCCGTACGCGCGCGGCGCCGGGCACGTGCTGCTGGTGGAGGCGGACGCTCAGGCGGCCCG
>NZ_BAAAKJ010000537.1:0-5803 GCF_039527695.1 Kitasatospora putterlickiae | reverse complement strand
ATCGTGGGTGAGGACCGCGGCGGCCGGGGTCAGCCCGTGGTGGCGGCGCGGCGGGCCAGGCACTCGTCGCGGGCCGCACGGACGTCCTCGTCGTCCGGGAGCAGCTCGGCGGCGATGTCCAGATCGGCCAGCGCCGCCTCCCAGCGGTCCGTGCGCAGCAGAACGTAGGCGCGGTTGAAGCGGACCAGCGGATCCCCGGGCGCGAGCCGGACGGCGTGCTGGAGGTCGGCCAGGGCGGCCTCCGGCGCGCCCGCCCGGTAGGCGGCGCCGGCGCGCCCGCAGAGCGCGGCCAGCAGGTCGGGATCGGTGCGCAGCGCCCGGTCGAAGGCCTCGATGGCGGAGCGCTGGTCGTCCTGTTCGGCGTGCACCCGGCCCAGCACGGCCAGCAGGTGGGCGTTCTCCGGGGCCAGCGCCAGGCCGGCCAGCGCGTCGCGCTCGGCGCCCGCCACGTCGCCCTCGTCCAGCAGCAGTCCGGCCCGGTTGACGTAGGCGTCGACGAAGCCGGGGTCCAGCACCAGCACGTAGCCGAAGTCCGCGAGCGCGCCCTCGACGTCGCCCAGCGAGCAGCGGACGTCGCCGCGGTTGTAGTACACCTCCGGGAACGGCGGGCCGAGCCGCAGCGCGGTCTCGTAGGCGGCCAGCGCGCCCTCCTCGTCGCCGCGCCGGCGCAGCAGGTTGCCGAGGTCGAAGTGGTACTCCGGGTAGTTCGGATCGGTCTCGATGACGGACCGCAGGTCCGCGAGCGCCTCGTCCAGCCGGCCGAGGCCGGTCAGCACGGTGGAGCGGTTGTGCCGCAGCACCGAGCGGTGCAGGCCGTGCTCGTCCGCGCCGAGGTCCCGGTCGAGTTCGGCCAGTCCGGCGGTGACCAGGTCGAGCGCGGCCTGCGGGCGGCCGCGGTGCGCCTCGATGAGGGCCAGGCCGTTGTTGTGGAAGACGGTGTTGAAGGCGCGCTGGCGCGGGTCCGGCAGCAGGGAGGCGATGGCGATCGCCTCGTTGATCCAGGCCAGGGCCCGCTCGTGGTCGCGGCGGTCGGGGGAGCGGTGCCGGGTGTAGAGCATCGCGGTGGCGTAGGCGCACTGGAGGTGGGCGGTCGGGTCGACGGAGTGGACCCGGACCTCCTGGCAGACCGCCTCGGCCTCGTCGGCGCGTCCGAGGGCGGACAGCGAGGTCGGCATCTTGCCGGTGAAGTGCCACCAGGCCTGCGGGAACGCCACCGGGTCGAGGTGGGAGCGGCCGCGGCGGCAGAACTCCAGGCTGGCGTGGTAGAAGCCGAGCAGCATGCAGGCGTCCATCGCCTTGGCGAGCGCCGGGAGCCCGGCGCCGCCCACGTCGGTGCCGTGTTCGAGGTGATAGGGCAGGGCGCCCAGGTCGAGCGAGGGCTCGCCGAGCGCCGCCAGCTCGGCGGCCCGCCGGTCGTGCAGCTCCCGGCGCTCGCGGACGGGCAGCGCGCGGTAGGCGGCGAGCACGGCCGGGTCGTCGTCGGTGCCGTCGCCGGCCACGTAGCGGGCGGCCGCGTCCGCCTCGTCCACGGCCTCACCGGGCGGGGCGGGCGGGGCGTCGACCAGGGCGCAGTGCCGGGCCAGCTCGGCGGACAGGTTCTCGCCGAGCGGGGTGCCGGCCTCCACCGCCCGGTCGAGGGGCGGCGGGTCGAGCAGCGCACCGGTTCCGCCCGCGACCACGGTCAGCAGCGCCGGGTCGGTGCGGCGCAGCAGGACCGAGAGGAACTCCAGGTCGGTCGGATCGGCGTGATCGAGGTCCTCGACGACCAGCGCGCGCGGACCGGCGGCCTGCCGGGTCAGCAGCTCGGCCAGGAACTCCTGGAGGCCGTGCGCGATGCGCAGCGTCCGCCACCGGGAGTAGAACCTGGTCCGCTCCTGCGGGACGGCCAGCGAGGTCAGGGTCTCCCGGGTGGCCCGCATCCGGTCGCGCAGCTCCGGCGCGGCGGTCAGCAGCTCCACCTCGTGCGCGGCGACCAGCTCCGGCCACCGCTCGGCGGCCCCGGGCACCACGGCGCGCAGCACCGTGCCGGCCGCCGTGTACGGGCCGCGCAGCCGGCGGTGCGCGGAGACCTCGGGCAGCAGCGGCCGCGGCAGCGCGAGCGCGGTGCGGGCGGCGGCGCGGTCGCGGCGCAGGCTCCCGGTCACCAGGACGTGGCGGCCGGATCCGGTGGGCGGTGTGGACATCGGAGCTCCAGGGGCGACGGGGCGGGACGGGGGCGGGATCACGGGGTGGCCGCCGGGCGGCGGGCCCGCCGCTCCCGCAGGTACAGCGCGGTGGAGAGGGCGACCTCGCCGACGGTCAGGACCAGGAAGACGACGCTGTCGGCCAGTCCGGCCCAGCGGTGGACGCCGTCCCCGGACAGCTGGTCGAGCACCGAGCGGTACGCCCGGGCCACGACCGGCGGCAGGTTCACGGCCAGCGTCGCCAGGGCCAGCGTGTAGCCGACCGCCATCAGCACCGAGTACCAGCGGGCCACCGCGCGGTCCCGGGGGTGCCAGCGCTCCGGGTCGTACGGCGCCGGTCGGCCGCGCAGCCGCGCCCAGCGGTCGGCGAGCAGCTGTTTGGCGGTGGTGTGCAGGTCCACGCAGCCCAGGACCGTGACGACGAGGTAGTACACGTCGGTGCGCAGGAAGAAGAAGGCCTGCCAGACCACCCGCAGCACGGTCGAGTAGGCCAGGGCGAGCGCGACGCCGCCGACCGCCGACAGTCCGCCGTCGGCGTGCCGGGTGCCGGCCGCGACCAGCGTCAGCACGGCCAGGACGCCGAGGTCGGCGAGCACGCCGGCGATCATCGGCAGGATCCGGCGCCGGCGGTCCACGGTGACCAGGCCGTCGAGTTCGGTCTGCACCACCACGAAGTACAGCCGTCGGCCCACCGACAGCCGGGACGGCAGGCCGAGCCGTCGCCCGGCCAGCGCGTGCGCGGCCTCGTGCACCAGGATCAGCGGCGCCTGCGCCGCGAACATCACGATGACCAGCACCGACAGGTACGGGGTGAAGAACAGGTGCCGGTAGCCGGGGACCAGTTCGGGCGAGCGCGCCAGGGCGACGGCCGAACCGGCCAGCAGCGCCAGGTAGAGCGCGGCGCCGACGGGGGAGAACACCGCCCGGCCCAGCCGCTGCCAGCGCACCGGCGCGGGCGGCGGCGCGGGGGCGTCGCCGGGCGCGCGGAGGAAGCCCAGCTCGCCGAGGTCGGCGACGAACTCCCCGATGTCGACCGTCTCGCCGTAGCTCTCGGCGTACCACCGGGCCGCCTCGTCGGGCTCGGCGCCGTCGACCAGCCGGCGCAGCAGGGCGGCGCCGTCGGCGGGCAGGACGACGAAGGTGCCCTCGTCGAGCCGGCCGACCGTCACCTCGTCGCCCTCGGGCTGGAAGACGAGTGAGTGGAACGCGAGCGGGCTCGTGCTGTCGTCGCCGCTCGCCGGTTCCGGCGGCGCGGTCGCGGGCCGCTCTGGCATCGCTCCTCCAAGCGGGTCGCCGGCGGGATCGTCGGTGGGGCCACCGGTCGGCGGGCGGGGATGTGGTCCGCCCGCCGACGGGGCGTAGCGCTCGCGACTAGGCCGGGAGCACGACGGGCGGCCAGGTCGGGGCACAGGGCCCACCGCCGTAAAGCGAGGCACCGCTGGTCAGACGGACGGAGCCCGCCTTGCGAATGGCGATCTTCTTCATGTCGGTCACCTCCTCTCCTCAGGTGTCGGGACGACGGTGTCCCCGAGGGGGTCCGCCCGGACCCGACCGGATCCGACCGAACCCGTCGGGGACACGTCATCTTTAGCAGGGGAGGAGGGCTGTACTCGACGCCTCGCGAACACTTCGGGTCCAGGCCGAGAACTGGCCGAGAACTGGTCGCGTCCGGCGTCGCGAACACCGACCGCGAGCCCGACCGGGAGCCCGCCCGGGCGTCGGATCGGGCGTCGGATCGGCCGTCAGATCAGAGTGGACCAGTACGACCAGAACCGGTTGAGGATCAGCAGCGCGATCACCGCCGCCCAGAGCGCCGGCGGTGCCCAGTGGTAGCGGGCCGCCTCCCGGACCACCGGCCGCAGCCTCGGCCCGACCGGGATCACCCCGGAGCGCAGGTTGTGCAGCGTCGTGTACCAGAACAGCGGGACCACCGTCGCCCAGACCACCATGCAGTACGGGCACAGCGCGCCGATGTCGTACAGCGCCTGGTCGATCAGCCAGTGCGTGAAGCCCACCCCGAACAGCGTCCCGGCCTGCAGGCCGAGCCAGAACCAGCGGCGGTACGCGGCCCCCGCCAGCAGCCCGGCGCCGACCGCCGCCAGCGCGCCGAACGCGGCCAGTCCCAGCAGCGCGTTGGGGAAGCCGAGCACCTCGGCCTGACCGGTGCGCATCACCGAGCCGCAGCTGATCACCGGGTTGAGGTTGCAGCTCGGGATGTAGGAGGGGTCCTCCAGGATGCGGAGCTTGTCGAAGGTCAGGACGGCCGAGGCGGCCAGCCCGATCAGGGCGGCGAACAGAATGAACAGCGAGAACGCGCGGCCCGCGCCGATCGGTGCCGAACCGGACGCGGCCGGCACGTAGGGGACGGGGCGGGAGGAGGAACCGGGCAGAGCGGTGGATGCGGTCATGGCGGAGCACTCCGTGAGTGAGGAAGGGGCCGGCCCGGCCGGGAGTCGGCCGGGCCGGTGGTGCTCACTGCAAGCCCGCGGCCTGCTTCACCTGGGCGGTGAACTGCTCCGGCGTCAGCGCGCGGTTGCCGCTGAACAGGGGCAGCGGCTTGCCGTCCACCTTCACCGTCGGGGTCCCGGTCACCCCGCTCTCGTTGAACGCGTCCGCGACCTTCTTCGCCCACGGCGCGTAGGTCCGCTCGGTGACCGCCTTGACGAACGCGTCCGTCTTCAGGCCCGGCACCTGGTCGGCCAGCTCCAGCAGGTGGTTGGTGCTGCCGAAGGCGTCCTCGCGCTCGTCCGGCTGGTTGGCGTACAGCACGTCGTGGTACGCCTTGAACTTGTCGACGCCCTCGTTCACGGCGGCGCCCATCGCGGCCAGCGCGGTGCGCGAGCCCTTCCCGCCGAGGTTCTTGTCCAGGAACGCGGCCAGGTGGTACTCGACCTTGACGCCGCCGTCGTCCGCCAGCTTCTTCAGGGTGTCGCCGTTGGCGGCCTCGAAGGTCTTGCAGACCGGGCAGCGGAAGTCCTCGAACACCTGGACGGTGTGCGGGGCGTCCGGCTTGCCGTAGGTGATCACGGTGCCGTCCGCGCCGGAGGTGTTCGCCGGGACGACCAGCGCGGTCGGCTCGGCGGCCGCGGACGAGGACTTGTCGTCGCCGGCCGTGTTGATCGCGAGCGCGGTGCCGCCGGCCAGGGCGAGCACGGCGACGATCGAGACGCCGACCACGATCCGCTGACGGCGCTTGGCGGCCAGCTTCTCCTGGCGCTGCGCCTCCTGGATGCGCTGACGGGCGCTGGTCTTCTGGGCCTGCTTGCGGGAGGGCTTCTGGTTGGGGTGAGCCATGCTCGGTCAACTCCGTGGTGGGGGCGCGCCGACGGGCGCGCGAGGGTGTCCCCGCTCCGGGGTGTGCGCGGCACGGCGTGCTGGGCACGGGCACGCGTCGGCCGGAGGGGTGACTGGGGCGGGAGGAGCGGAGTCGTGCGCCGCCCGCCACGGGCCGTCAGGGGCTCGTCAGCGGGCAGGCGCGAGCAGCGGCGGGCCGCGGCGCGGTGCCGGGCTCAGCACCACGTCCTCGCGGCGCGGGCGTCGGCGGTCCGACACCGGCAGCGGCACCCGCAGCACCGGCCGGGCCGGCGCCGGGACCAGCAGCAGGACCAGCGCCCGCAGCG
>NZ_BAAAKJ010000536.1:0-5953 GCF_039527695.1 Kitasatospora putterlickiae | reverse complement strand
GTGCAGGGCGGGCAGCAGGAAGGAGGCCTCGGCGGCCACGGCGGTGGCGCCCGTCCAGGCCCCGCGCCGGACGGCCCGCCGACGCGGCACCGCCCGCCGGATCTGCTGCAGGCTCCCGGGCGCGGGCTGCACCTCGGCCACGGCCCGCCGCATCAGCTCCCGGACGAGCCGCTCCTCGTGCTCACCGGACTCCTCCCCGTCCAATGGGGCGCCCCCGTCCAACGGAGCCCCACCGCCGAACAGGCCATCCCCACTCGCGCCCGTACCCGTGCGATCGTTCTCAGCCATGCCCGGCCTCCATCTGGACCCGCAGCGCGGCGAGCCCTCGTGAGCCGTACGCCTTCACCGAACCGAGCGAGATGCCCAAGGTCTCCGCCACCTGCGCCTCCGTCATGTCCACGAAGTAGCGCAGCACCAGAACCTCCCGCTGACGGCGTTGCAGACCCCGCAGCGCGACCTTCAACTGGTCACGCTCCAGCGCATCGTAGGCGCCTTCCTCTGCACTGGCCATGTCAGGCATCGGCTTCTGCAGCAACCGCAGCCCGAGGATCCGCCGCCGCAGCGTCGAGCGCGACAGGTTGACCACGGTCTGCCGCAGATAGGCCAGCGTCTTCTCGGGTTCGCGCACCCGCCGCCGGGCCGCGTGCACCCGGATGAAGGCCTCCTGGACGACGTCCTCGCAGCTCGACAGGTCGTCGAGGAGCAGCGCCGCCAGTCTCAGGAGGGATCGGTAGTGCGCCTGATAGGTCTCGGTGAGCAGGTCTTCGCTGGTCCCGGCCGCGGTTCCGGCGGTACCGGCCCCGGAGTCCGCGGCGCCGGGTGCGACTGCCGTCATCTGGTTATCTTCCGGCCTGTCCGCAGGCCACAGGGCACGCGACGGGAACGACACCGCGGCTCTCGCCGGGATCCCCGTTCCAGCCCCCACCATCACGTTCGCCACGCCCGTTGGACACTCGATCCCCTGTCATGGTTGCCCAGCCCGGCGGACATTCTTCCGCATGGACGGAACGCCCCTCCAGGGGATTCGGCGAGGATTCCTCGCGCAGTCGGCGAACATCCCGCGCAGAGCCGGCGCCGCCGCCCTCACACCTCGTCCGAAACAGGCCGGGACCGTACCGACCCAGAGCAAACCCAGGGCCGGGCCCGCCCAAGGCCGCACCAGCCCGGAAGCACCGCCGGCCTAAGCCCCGTCCCCCACACCCGCCCCAGCGGTACCCAAGCCCTCGGCGGCCACCAGCTCCGCGATCTGAAGCGCGTTCAGCGCCGCACCCCGCCGCAGGTTGTCCCCGCACAGGAAGAGGTCCAGCGCGTTCGGGTCGTCCAGCGCCCGCCGCAGCCGTCCGACCCACACCGGGTCCGTCCCCACCGCGTCGTTCGGCGTGGGGAACTCGCCCGCCGCCGGGTCGTCGTACAGCAGCACCCCGGGCGCCTCCGCCAGGAGTTCGCGGGCGTGCTCCTGGGTGACCTCCCGCTCGAACACCGCGTGCACGGCGAGCGCGTGGGTGCGCACCACCGGGATCCGCACGCACGTCGCGGAGACCTTCAGCCGGGGCAGGCCGAGGATCTTGCGGGACTCGTCGCGCACCGTGCGTTCCCCGGACGACCAGCCGCCGTCCGTCAGCACGCCGGCCCAGGGCACCGCGTTGAGCGCGAGCGGGGCGGCGAACGGCCCGTGGTCGGCGATCACCGCGCGCAGGTCGCCGGTCTGCTCGCCGACGTCGGTGCCGGCCACCTGGGCGAGCTGCGTGCGCAGCGCGTCCGCACCGGCCCGGCCGAGCCCGGAGGCGGCCTGGTAGGAGGCGACGACCAGCGACTCCAGACCGTACTCGGCGTGCAGCGCGCCGATCGCCGCGATCATGGTCAGGGTGGTGGAGTCGGGGCTCGCCACGATGCCGCGCGAGCGCATCCGGACGGCCACCGCGTTGACCTCGGGCACCACCAGCGGAACGGCGTCGTCCAGGCGGAACGCGCCGGAGTTGTCGACCACCACGACGCCCTTGGCGGCCGCGATCGGCGCCCAGCGGGCGGCGATCTCCTCGGGGACGTCGAACAGCGCGACGTCGATCCCGTGGAAGGCCTCCTCGGTGAGCGGGACCACCTCGACGGGCTCCCCGCGCACGACCGCCTTGCGGCCGGCCGAGCGCGGGGAGGCGACGAGACGGATCTCGCCCCAGATGTCCTGGCGGAGGGAGAGCAGGCCGAGGAGCACCTCGCCGACCGCGCCGGTGGCGCCGACGACGGCGAGGTTCGGCCGCCGGGTCATCGCCCGGTGCCTCCGTAGACGACGGCTTCGTCCGTCTCGCTGTCCAGCCCGAAGGCGCTGTGGACGGCCTGGACGGCCGCGTTGACGTCCTCGGCGCGGGTGACCACCGAGATGCGGATCTCCGAGGTGGAGATCAGCTCGATGTTGACGCCGGCCGCGGACAGCGCCTCGAAGAAGGCCGCCGTGACGCCCGGGTTGGAGCGCATGCCCGCGCCGACCAGCGAGATCTTGCCGATCGCGTCGTCGTAGCGGAGCGACTCGTAGCCGATGCCCTGCTTGACCCGGTCGAGAGCGTCGATGGCCTTCTGGCCCTCGGTCTTCGGCAGGGTGAAGGAGATGTCCGTCAGGCCGGTCGAGGCCGCCGAGACGTTCTGCACGACCATGTCGATGTTGATCTCGGCATCGGCGATGGCGCGGAAGATGCGCGCCGCCTCGCCCGGCTTGTCGGGGACGCCGACGACCGTGACCTTCGCCTCGGACGTGTCGTGGGCGACTCCGGAGATGATGGCCTGCTCCATCTCGCCCCCTTCGGGCTGGTTCGGGTTGTCGTTGCTGACGATCGTCCCGGGGAGGCCCGAGAAGGACGAGCGTACGTGAATCGGGATGTTGTAGCGCCGCGCGTACTCCACGCAGCGGTCGAGCAGCACCTTGGACCCGGACGAGGCCAGCTCCAGCATGTCCTCGTACGCGATCCAGTCGATCTTGCGGGCCTTCTTCACCACGCGCGGGTCGGCGGTGAAGACGCCGTCCACGTCGGTGTAGATCTCGCAGACCTCCGCCTTGAGGGCGGCGGCGAGGGCGACCGCGGTGGTGTCCGAGCCGCCCCGGCCGAGCGTGGTGATGTCCTTGCTCGACTGCGAGACGCCCTGGAAGCCGGCCACGATCGCGATGTTGCCCTCGTCCAGGGCGGTGCGGATGCGGCCCGGCGTCACGTCGATGATGCGCGCCTTGTTGTGGACGGAGTCGGTGATGACGCCGGCCTGGCTCCCTGTGAACGACTGCGCCTCGTGGCCCAGGGATTTGATCGCCATGGCCAGCAGCGCCATGGAGATGCGCTCTCCAGCGGTCAGCAGCATGTCGAACTCGCGGCCGGCGGGGAGAGGTGACACCTGCTCCGCGAGTTCGATGAGCTCGTCCGTCGTGTCGCCCATCGCGGACACCACGACGACGACCTCATGGCCGGCCTTCTTGGCGTCAACGATTCGACGGGCCACGCGCTTGATGCCCTCGGCATCCGCAACGGATGAGCCGCCGTACTTCTGCACGACAAGGCCCACGTGCGCTCCTCGACTTGTGTCGTCTTCGGGGGCGATCGGCCCCCGCACCCCCGGGTGGCGGGGGCAGTGCGGTCGGCGCCAGTCTACCGAGCGGGGGTGCTCCGACCTCCGCTTTCCATATGATGAGACACACGTTTCAGCAGGTGAGCGGGGGTGCGGGCGGCCCCACCGGCAGGTCTGCTGGCGGGCCGCCGCCGCTCCGAAGAATCGGCGGACGAACGCACGGACACCCCGGGGTTTTCCGCCCCGCGGGGGAGAGTGAGGTTTCCGTCACAGTCCACCGTCGGTGCGCCGTCCGGGGCCCCTAGCGCCCCCGGCCCAGCTCGGCCGCCATCAGGTCACCGGCCTGCTGCTCCAGCTGCTCGTCGGTGAGCCCGTCGTTGTCGGTGTCCGCGCCGTCCGGCGCCGCCCCGATCGGGCTGTCCAGCCGGACGTGCGCGATCAGCGACTGCAGCGCCCGCAGGACGGCCGTGCAGGTGGTGCCCCAGTTGGAGAGGTACGAGAACTGCCACCACCAGAGCGCCTCGCTGACCCGGCCCTCGCGGTAGTGGGTCAGGCCGTGCTGCAGCTCGCCCACCACCCCGGCCAGGTCGTCCGAGATCCGGAAGGCGTTCGGCTTCTCCGGCGGCCCGTACGGGTCGAAGACCTCGTGGTAGACGTCGATCGGCGCGAGCAGCACGGCCAGCCGCTCGCGCAGCTGCTCGCCGTCCGGCTCCGGCCCGGCGTCGGGCTCGAAGCGGTCGTCCGGGACGACGTCCTCGATCGCGCCCAGCCGGCCGCCGGCCAGCAGCAGCTGCGAGACCTCCAGCAGGAGGAGCGAGACGGCACTGCCGGGCTCGTCGCCCTTGGCGACCTCGGTCACCGAGAGCACGAAGCTCTCCACCGAGTCCGCGATCTGCACCGCGAAGTCGTCCGGCTCCGAGCCGTGCCCGTGCGTGTGCGGCGTGTGCGGGGCGTCCTGAGGGGTGCGCCGGTCCTGCTCCGGTCCGGCCTGGTGGGGCGTGTGGGGCTGCTGGTTGATCGTCCGGTCAGACATCGAGCAGTCGTCTCCCTTCGAAGGCGCGGCCGAGCGTGACCTCGTCCGCGTACTCCAGATCCCCGCCGACGGGCAGGCCGCTCGCCAGGCGGGTCACCTTCAGGCCCATCGGCTTGCAGAGCCGGGCCAGGTAGGTGGCGGTCGCCTCCCCCTCCAGATTGGGGTCGGTGGCCAGGATCAGCTCGGTGACCGTGCCGTCGGCGAGCCGTGCCAGCAGCTCGCGGATCCGCAGATCGTCCGGGCCGACGCCCTCGATCGGGCTGATCGCGCCGCCCAGCACGTGGTAGCGGCCGCGGAACTCCCGGGTGCGCTCGATGGCGACGACGTCCTTGGGTTCCTCGACCACGCAGATGACGCCGAGGTCACGGCGCGGGTCGAGGCAGACCCGGCACTGCTCGGCCTCCGCGACGTTGCCGCAGACGGCGCAGAACCGGACCTTGTCCTTGACCTCCAGCAGCGCGTGCGCCAGCCGGCGGACGTCGACGGGGTCGGCCTGCAGGACGTGGAAGGCGATCCGCTGCGCGCTCTTGGGCCCGACGCCGGGCAGCCTGCCCAGTTCGTCGATCAGGTCCTGAACCACGCCCTCGTACAACGTCGCGCCTTCCCTCGGGTTGGACCGGTGGCACCCGCACGGGGGTGCTCCGGTGCCATCATCCAACGAATCGGACGCCGGGCACACCGCCCGACGCCCGACTCCCGCATAAATCACACAGGTCCATCGCCTGAACTCCGGACCGTTACGACCCGGCGTCCCCGGACCGTCCGACCGGTCGCGGAACGCCCGGAACGCCTAGAACGGCAGGCCCGGGATCCCGCCGCCGAGGCCCTGGGTCAGCGGGCCCATCCGCTCGGCCTGCATCTTCTGCGCGGCCTGGTTGGCGTCCCGGACGGCCGCCAGCACCAGGTCCGCCAGCGTCTCGGTGTCCTCCGGGTCCACGGCGGCCGGAGCGATGGTCAGCGCCACCAGCTCCCCGGCACCGGAGACCGTCGCCTCGACGAGGCCGCCGCCCGCCGAACCGGTCACCTTCGCCTCGGCCAGCTCCTGCTGCGCCTGGGCGAGGTCCTGCTGCATCTTCTGCGCCTGCTTGAGCAGCGCCTGCATGTTGGGCTGGCCACCACCGGGAAACACGGCTCACTCCTTGCGTTCGTTCCGCGCCGGGTACCGGCGCGTCTGGCACGTCCTCTGGCTACGTCCTCGACGAGCCTACGTGCTGGTCAGTTCCCGCCGTGGCGGATCTCCTCCAGCACCGTGGCACCCAGCTCGCGGACGATCAGCTCCTGACCGGAGAACACGTCCTCGTTGAGGTCGGGGTCGTCCTCCTCCGGGATGTCGTCCTCGGGGGCCACCGCCCGCGCCGGAGGCGCCGGGGCCACCGG